>CALFMR010000155.1 GCA_937880585.1 uncultured Acidobacteriota bacterium | reverse complement strand
ACGTCCGTCAACAGCTCTGGCCGTTTCGATGGCGCGAGTGGTGGCGGATTGCGCTACTGGGGCTGGGCGCTGGCGAACTGAGCGGCGGCGGCTGCGGCACGTCATATCCGGGACCGGGCCAGGCGTCTTCGTCGACGGGCGACCTGTCGTCATTCTCCTGGCTCGACGCCTCGTGGCTGCACCAGCACGCGATGCTCGTCGTCTCGCTCGCGGCCGGGATGTTTCTCGTGTTCTGCGTCGCCGGCGTGCTTTGGGCCTATGTGACCAGCGTGTGCAGAATCGCGCTCATCGAAGCCATTCTTCGCCGCGACGCCGGTAGTCTTCGCGCCGGCTGGCGTGCGGCGCGCGTGGCGGGGCGCCAGTTCTTCGTGTGGCAACTGGGGCTTCAGGTGGCCGGACTCGCGATCATCGCCGTCGTCGTCGGTGTGCCGGTCGGCGTTGCCGCGGCGGCCGGATGGTTCACCGACGCCGACGCGCACGCGGCGTCCGTCATCGTGACCATTCTCGCGACGGTCGGCGTGCTCGTCGTGTCCGGTGCGCTGTGGCTGACGGTCTATGTGCTCAGCAAGGACTTCCTCGCGCCCATGCTTGCGGTCGCACCGACCGGGCTGCGGCCCGCCCTGCGACGGTGGCTTGCCATGCTCGCGGCGGACAAATGGAGCGTCGCGCTTTACGTCGTGCTGAAAGTGCTGCTGTCGATCCCGGCCATCATGATCGCCGTGGCGCTGCTGCTGATCGTGCTGGTGCCGTTCTTCATTGCCGCCTTCGTGGCCGGGCTCCTCTGGGTGGCCGTGGCCGGCGCGACGTGGAATGCGACGGCGATGGTGGCCGCGGCGGTGGCTGTCGTCGTGTTCATGGCGGTGCTGATGGCCGCGGTCGCGTGCATCAACGTGCCGTTCGTCGTGTTCTTTCCGGCGTACGGCCTGTATTTCCTGGCGCCGCGCTACGCGCCGCTGGCCGCGCGGCTCGAGCCGGAGGCCGGACGGTCGTCTGTTGCTGAGGAAGAGCCGTAACCCGCCACGCGGCGCGCGTCAGTTCCCGCGACGCGGCCGCATGGCCGGATGAGAGGGAGCAGCGGGGGAGGCTACTCCGCGGTCTTCGACGCGGCGAGCTGCTGCACGGCCGCGAGCGACTTGGCGACGTGGTCGGCCGGGCTGATCTTGTCGTCGGCGCTCGAGAAGACCGCCGCGACTTTGCCGTCCGGCGTCAGCACGAACGTCGTCCGCTCGGTGAAGCCGTGATCGATGGCCACGCCGCGCGTGTCCTTCATGCCCGCCCGCGCGGCCGACTTCGTCAGGTTGTACGACGTCGCAATCGCGCCGTTCGCGTCGGACGCCACCGCGATCTTGCCGGCGCAGTACTGCGGATCGGCCGAGAACGCATTGAGCCGCTCGATGCTGTCCTGCGACACGCCGATGATCGACGCGCCGGCGGCGTCGAACTTCTCCTTGTTCTCCGCGAACGTGTGCGCCTCGATGTTGCACCCGCCCGTGAACGCCGACGGATAGAAATAGACGACGACCGGTCCTTTCTTCAACGCGTCGGCGAGCGAGAACGTGAACGCCTTGCCGGCGAGGGATGCCTGCGCCGTGAAGTCCGGAGCCTGTTCGCCGGTCTTCAGCGCGGCGAGCGCCGGGACCGTCATGACCGCCGACAAGAGGATGCCCGAGAGAACCCGTTTCATGGCCCTGTCTCCTTGGAAAGGGGAAAGTCCGATCATATGCGGTCTCGGGTCCGGCGGGGAATCATCCTCGCCGTGCCGCGCGCGTCGTGCCGTCAGCGTTCCGTGCCGGCTTTCATCCGCCGGTAGCGGCCAATCAGCGCGTTCGTCGAGCTGTCGTGCGCCGGCGGCGGGTCGTCGGCGCTCATCAGCTCCGGCACGATGCGCGAGGCCAGCACCTTGCCGAGCTCGACGCCCCACTGGTCGAACGAGTCGATGCCCCAGATCGCGCCCTGCGTGAAGACGCTGTGTTCGTAGAGCGCGACGAGCGCCCCGAGCGTGTGCGGGGTGAGCCGCTCGGCGAGGATCGTGTTCGTCGGCCGGTTGCCTTCGAACGCGCGGTGCGGCACGAGGCGCTCCGGCGTCCCTTCGGCGCGAACCTCGTCCTCGGTCTTGCCGAAGGCGAGCGCCTGCGTCTGCGCGAAGACGTTGGCCATCAGCAGATCGTGGTGTTCGCCGATCGGATTGAGCGACCGGCCGAAGCCGATGAAGTCGCACGGCACGATCCGCGTGCCCTGGTGGATGAGCTGATAGAACGAGTGCTGGCCGTTCGTGCCTGGCTCGCCCCAGTAGATCGGGCCGGTCTCGTAGTCGACGCGCGCGCCCTCCAACGTGACGTGCTTGCCGTTGCTCTCCATCGTGAGCTGCTGCAGGTACGCGGGCAGACGCTTCAAGTACTGATCGTACGGCAGCACGGCCGCCGTCGCCGCGCCGAAGAAGTTCGCGTGCCAGATCGCGATGAGCCCCATGAGCGCCGGTAGATTGCGCTCGACCGGCGCCGTGCGGAAGTGCTCGTCCATCGCGTGGAAGCCGGCGAGCATCTCGTGAAAGCGCTCGGCGCCGACGGCGATCATCGTCGACAGGCCGATCGCCGAGTCCATCGAGTACCGGCCGCCGACCCAGTCCCAGAAGCCGAACATCTGGCTCGTGTCGATGCCGAAGGCCGCAACCGCCTTGGCATTGGTCGAGACCGCGACGAAGTGACGCGCGACCGCGCGCGCGTCGCCGAGCGCGGCGAGCGTCCACTGGCGCGCCGTCCGCGCGTTGGCCATCGTCTCGAGCGTCGTGAACGTCTTGGACGCGATGATGAACAGCGTCTCGGCCGGATCGAGGTCGCGTGTGGCTTCCGCGAAGTCGGTGCCGTCCACGTTCGACACGAAGCGGAACGTCAGGTCGCGCGCGCTGTAGTGCCGCAGCGCCTCGTACGCCATGACGGGCCCGAGATCCGATCCGCCGATGCCGACGTTGACGACGGCGCGGATCGGCCGGCCGGTGTGTCCGCGCCAGCGGCCATCGCGGACCTGGGCGGCGAATGCCGCCATGCGATCGAGCACGTCGTGGACGCCGGGCACGACGTCCTCGCCATCGACGACGATCGACGCGTCCCGCGGCGCGCGAAGCGCCACGTGGAGCACGGCGCGGCCCTCGGTCGTGTTGATCGGCTCGCCGCGGAACATCGCGGCGATGCGTTCGTCGAGACGGCACGCACGGGCGAGCGCGGCGAGCAGGCGGATGGTCTCGTCCGTGATGCGGTTCTTCGAGTAGTCGAGATAGAGTCCCGCGGCCTCGGCCGTGAAGCGCGTGCCCCGCGACGGGTCGGCCGCGAACAACGCGCGAAGCGACCGGCCGCGCATGTCGTCGGCGTGCGCCGAGAGGGCGTGCCAGGCTGGATGCGTGGTCAGCGTCGGCCGCGCTGCGGCGGCGTCAGCGCTCACGACGCGTCTCCGCCGCGCATGGCGGAATGGAGAGGATCGACAGAGGCGAGCCGCATGTCTTCGGACATGCCGTCGATCGTATCCGAAGCGCCGCGCGCCGTCGGTCTCACTCGACGCCGACGGCGAAATCGACGCCTTCCCATCGTCTCGCCTCCGGCCAGTAGAACGTCAGATCCACGCGGCCGCCCGGCGTCATCCCGCTCGTCGGCAGATCGACGACGTGGACACCGAGCGTCGTGTCGTGTGTCGGCGCGTCGGCGACGGTTCGCCATCCGTCCAGGCTCCAGTGCACGCGGCTCGCGGCGAGCGTCTCTACGCGGAGGGTCGTGCCGGGTGCCATCGCGCGCACCTTGTTGTTGAAGCGCCAGGTGACGCGGTGCGACGACGTCTTGTCGACGAGATAGCGCTGGACGGTCTGTGGCGGCCGATCGAAAACGCATCCGTCGCGGAGCGATCGGCACAGCTTCAAGTACTCGGCGTGCGCCCAGACGAGCGGCCGGGCCGACCCGGAGGCCTGGCCGATCCACAGCTCCCGATCGGGTATGTCGGTGGTGTCCCAGACCTGCTCGGACAAGAGCCCGCTCTCGCCGCCGAAGGCGTCGAGCGTCTGCAGCAGCCGCTCGGCGTCCGACGTGTGGCCGAGCGCCAGTTCGTAGTGCGCGCGCTCGCCGGTCAGCAGAGGCCACGCGCGTCCGATCCCGACGCCGTCGAACGGCTGCCCATCGGCGTGCTCGCCGTACCCGTCGCCTTCGTAGCGATGCCACGCCGGGCCGCAGGGCGTGTCGACGCGGAGCGTCGCGTCGATGACTTTCATGGTGTCGACCATCCGCGGGTCGTCGGCCGCGCGCAGGCCGAGGCGCACGAAGGCAAGGGCGTCGAGGCTGACGATCGACGCGCCGCGCACGGTCGACTGACCGGGCGGCCGGTTCTTGACCGCGACGAAGCCGCCGGCTGGCGACGGCGCGTCGGCGCGATCCGGCTCGGAGACGCGCACGTAGTAGCCGTCGACGCCATGCTCGCGCGCGAGAGCCGTGTCGGCGACGTACAGCCAGCGATCGATGCTCGCGTTCCACGCGTCGGCTGTTTCCCTCAGATAAGTGGCGGCCGTCGCCTCGCCGGCCGCGTCGGCGAGATCGGCGGCGATGACGAGCGCGGCGATTTCAGCGGCGATGGTGAACGGCGCGTAGCCGGGATCTTCTTCCCAGCGATCCTGCGGACTGACCGGGCCGTTCCGCGCGAGAAATGCCGCAGCGCGCCGGACCATCGGCCAGCACGCGTCGCGCTCGGCGGTCTCGATCGCGCCCTCGCGCGCGGCGAGATCGACGAGCAGAATCGGGAGGGCGGTCTCGTCCATCTGGAGGCCGTGCCAGTAGGGCGTGCCGTCGATCCACATGTTCTGCGTCCAGTGGCCGTCGGGCTCCTGCGTCGCCCGCAGATAACGCAGCACGCGCCGCGCGTCGCGGTGCGCGCCTGCCGCCAGGAAACCGCCGGCCGTCTCGACGAGATCCCGGGGCCAGATCAGGTGATACCCGCCCAGGTCGTCGTCTCCTTTGGAGAAGCCCCAGGGGATGGACAAGCTGGCGATCACGCCGCCTTCGAGGCGCTTCGACTCGTGCGTGCGCAGGACGGCGGCGCTGACGCGATCGAGCGCGCGCCGCGGCGTGGTCGCCGCATCGCGACGGCTGATCGACGCGTGCCAGGACGTCCATCCGCGGACGTACTCGGCTTTGGTCGCGTCGAAATCTTCCATCAGGCTGATGACGGCGTGCTGCGCCGCTTCTCTCGCCGTCGGCCCGAAGCCGAGGGCCAGCACGAAGCCGTCGTCCGACGCGCTGAGATCGATCTCGCCCGTGAGCGCGACGTTGCCGTTCTCGGCGCGCGTGTACGTCCGCGCCAACCGTCCGTCGGCGTGCAGTTGCTGCCAGCCATCCGATGACCCGACGAAGCCGACCGACCGCGCGAGCCACGGCACCGAGCAGGCGAGCGCGAGCGCCGCGCCGCCGCGGCTTGCGAGCAGCATGGGCGCGCTCCTCGCGTCGCCCACCCAGGCCGTGTTGCCGCTCGCGCGATTGCCGAGGTGCGGTGCGAGCAGCACGTAGAGGTGCCAGTCGGTCGGCGCGTCCTCGAGCGGGACGAAGCGCACGCGCTGCAACACGACGTCACGCCAGGGATCGGCGAGCACTTCCTTCTCGATGCGATAGCGGCCGCCGATCTCGGTGTTGTGGATCCGGTACGCCGGAACGCCCGGCGCGACCTCCGTCGTCGACGACCGCGTGTGCCGCTTCTCCTCCGAGAAGAACGTCCGGCCATCGGTCACGATGAAGCCCATGTCGCGGATGCAGGCGCGATCGACAGCCGGGTAGTACACCTCGTCGAGGATGCCGTGGCTCACGGTGAACCACACGCGGCTGTCGCGGCCGGCCGACGTGCCGACGCCGCTCTTCGCGCTCGACGTCCACCGTCCGGGAATGCCCGGCCATCCGGGTGCGTCGATCCAAGGCGCATCAGCCATGGTGCGCCTCGGTGGCGTCGCTACATTCGAGGACCACTTTGATCTCGCCGTCGCCGTGGTGCTCGAGCGCCGGCTCGAAGTCGGCGCACGGATGCCGGTGCGTGATGAGATCCGCGGCGCACCCCGGCCACCGCGTCTCGGCGAGCGCGAGGTCGTCGACCGCCAACTGGAAGTGATCGCGCGAGGCGTTCACGCTGCCGAGCACGACCTGGTTGCGCAGCACGAGTTGGCGCATCAGGGCGGCGCCCGACACGGATATCGGCCGGTCGCCGGCGGGGATGCCGGTAATCGCGTACACGCCGTTGGTCGCCAGCGCGTCGATGAGCTCGAATTCCAGCGTGGCGACGCCCGTGCCATCGACGATCACGTCGAAGGTTCCGACCTGGTCGCGCGCCTGTTCCGGCGTGACCTGTCGTCCGTCCAGATAGCGGCCGCCGATACGCGCGAGCCACTGCGGCCGAGCCGTCGCCGCGTCCACGACGTCGAGCCCCCAGACATCGGCGTTCCGTAGTCGCAGCGACATCGCGGCGAGCAGGCCAATCGGGCCGAGTCCCGCCACGAGGCACCGGCGTCCCGACAGCCAGTCGAGCGAGGTCGCGGAGTCCGGCAGGCGCGTGAGTTGTACGTGGACGGCTTCGGCGATCGCTTTTTCAGCCACCGACAACGGCTCGGCCAGGACGCCCGCGCGCTCGAGCGCCGGCGGCACGCGCACGATGTGCGACTCGCGATCGACGACGAACTCGGTCTGGTAGCCGTCGAGTCCCCAGATGCCACGCTCGGCGTACGCGCCGGTCCGGCACATATCCGATCGATTCATGGCGCACGCGCGGCACCGGCCGCAGCCGCGCCGGACCGTGAACACCGCGCAGTCACCCGGCGCGACCATCGTCACCGCGGCGCCGACGGCCGTGACCTGGCCGATCATCTCGTGGCCCAGGACGAGGTCGTCGTGGCCGGGCGGCGCTTTCGCTCGTCCGCCGGCGGCTTCTTCCCGGTCCGTCCCGCAGATGCCCACGCGCAAAACGCGCAGTTCGATCTCGTCGGGCGCACCGATCGACGGCCGCGGCCGTTCGACCATGCGAATCGTTTTCGTTCCCGGCACCACGGCAATCGCTCTCATCGCTACACCATCCCGCATCCGCGTCAGCGCACGAGTCAACCCTCCTGTTATGTCGCGTCGGCGGCCGTACCGCAATGATGCGTTCGTACTCGTGGCAAGACGGATGGCTCACCCGCCGCCAACCGTGGCGCGGATGACCTGGATGAACGGCTCCGGATACACGCCCAGCCACACCAGCGCGACCGCCAGCGCGGCCAGTGTCAGACCCGCGGCGACGGGCACTCGGATGGCCGCCAGGGTCGCCACCGCGCTGTCAGTCGGCTGCATGAACATCGCCACGATGACGCGGAGGTAGTAGAAGAGGCCGAGACCGCTCGTGAGCATCATCACGACGAGCAGCGTCCAGAGCGCGGCGCCGCCGGCGGCGACCGTGACGTACAACTTGCCGACGAAGCCGGCCGTCAGTGGAATGCCCGCGAGCGACAGCAGCATCGCCGCGAAGACCGTCGCGATCCACGGCCGCCGCAGGGCGAGGCCGCGATACTCGTCCAGCGATCCCGTGCCGGCGCCGCGCTCTTGTGACAACACGGTCACGACGCCGAACGCGCCAATCATCGTGACGAAGTACGCCGACAGGTAGAAGGCGATAGCCGTCGACGCCAGCGCGCCGCTCGCCAGGAACGCGACGATCAGGTAGCCGAGGTGCGCGATCGACGAGTAGGCGAGCAGACGCTTGACGTTGTCCTGCAGCAGCGCGAGCACGTTGCCCGCGATCATCGACGCCACGGCGAGCACGGCAAATGTCATGAACAACGACGGACGGGACCGCACGTCGATGATCGCGGCGTAGCGGACGAGCAGCGCGAGCACCGCGCCTTTCGAGACCGTCGCGATGAATGCCGCCACGGGCGCCGGCGCGCCCTCGTAGACGTCCGGCGTCCACAGGTGAAAGGGCACGAGCGCGAGCTTGAAGCCGATCCCCACGACAATCAGTCCGACGCCGGCGAGCGCCACCGTCGCGTCGGCGACAGATGGCATCATCGTCAATCCCGCGAAGGCCATCGTCCCGGTCTCGGCGTAGACGAGCGCCATACCGAACAGCAGGAACGCCGCCGAGCCCGCGGCCAGCACGAGGTACTTCACGCCCGCCTCGAGGCTCGCCGCGTGCGTCCGCGGGTAGGCGATGAGCGCGTAGAGCGAGACGCTCAGGATCTCCAGCCCGAGAAAGAGCGCGACGAAGTGTACGGCGGCCACGAGGACGACCGAGCCGAGGGCGGCGAGCAGCAGCAGAAGATCGATCTCCTCGGGCCGCTCGCCCTGCCACTCGGCGTCGCCAAACGCCAGCACGGCAATGGCGGCCGTCGCCGCGAGAATCAGGCCGGTGTAGAAGCGCGCGGCCGCGTCGAACACGACGAGCGGGACGGCATCGATCGCCGGAGCCATTGGCGCGTGACGCAGCGTCACGGCTGCCGCCGCCAGCCCGGCCAGCGTCAGCGCAAACGTCAGGCCGCGGCTGCGATGGATCGCCAGGGCGATCATCACGACGAGCACGGCCACGGCGAGAGCGACGAGCGGGCCGATCGCGGAGAGGGTGCTGGCCGTCATGGCGCGCGACTCGCGACGCGCGGCGCCGACGTGATCCGCGCGATGGCTGGTGATGCCGTATCGACGACCGACTGCGGATACAGGCCGATCCAGACGAGCGCCGCGACGAGAACCGCCATCGTCGCCATCTCGCGCACGCCGAGATCACGGAGGCGGGCCGTGCCGTGCCGCGGGCCCTGGAAGGCGGCCTGCACGAGCCACAGCGCGTAGACGGTCGACACGATCAGCCCCGTCGACGCCACGATCGTCGCGATGGGACTGACGCGGTACGTGCCGGCGAGCACGAGGAACTCGGCGATGAAGTTGCCGAGCCCCGGCAGGCCCATCGATGCGAGCGCGAAGAACAGCGTCATGCCGCCCATGCGCGGCGCGTCGGCCCACAGGCCGCCCATGCGTCCCATTTCGCGCGTGTGCAGACGCTCCTGCATCGCGCCGGCCAGGATGAAGAGCGCGCCGGTGCTGAGGCCGTGACAGAGGATCTGCAGAATCGCGCCCTGCAGCGCGATCGTCGTGCCGGCGAAGATCCCGATGAGCACGAACCCCATGTGGCTGACGCTCGTGTAGGCGACGAGCCGCTTGAGGTCCGTCTGCCCGAACGCCAGCGCCGCGCCGTAGACGACGCCGATGACGCCCAGCACGATCGCCACCGGGGCGAAGCTCGCGGCCGCGTCGCGGAACAGCGGCAGCACGAAGCGCAGCATCCCGTACGCGCCCGTCTTCAGGAGCAGGCTCGCGAGCACGACGCTGCCCGCCGTCGGCGCCTCGGTGTGCGCGTCGGGCAGCCAGGTGTGCAGCGGGACCATCGGAAGCTTGACGGCGAAAGCACCGAAGAATCCGAGCATCAGCCACCAGCTCATCGTCGAGCTCATCGGTGTGCCGGCGAGCGCGGTCACGTCGAACGTGTAGGTGCCCGTCGCGCGGCCATGGACGATGTAGAGGGCGACGATCGCGATGAGCATCAGCAGGCCGCTGACCTGCGTGAAGAGGAAGAACTTCGTCGCCGCGTAGATGCGCCGCTCGTGTCCCCAGATCCCGATGAGGAAGAACATCGGGACGAGCATCATTTCCCAGAAGAAGTAGAAGAGGAACAGGTCCATCGCCGTGAAGACGCCGATGAGGCCCGAAAGAATCCACAGCAGTTGGAAATGAAAGGCGCCGACGCGGTCCTGGATCTCCGTCCATGATGCGGCCACCGCGAGCACGCCCAGCAGGCCGGTGAGCAGGACGAGCAGGAGGCTGAGACCGTCGATCGCGAAATGGAGATGGATGCCGAGCGCGTCGATCCAGCGGACGTCGATCTCCGCGAGCCACGGCCCCGCGCCCGGCACGAGGGCCGCACCCGACGTCCCGAACCAGAGCGTCACGGCGATGGCGAGATCGATGCCGATGCCGGCAAGCGCAATCCATCGCGGCCATGCGTGGCTCCAGCGGTCCGCGACCCAGGCGGCGGCGCCGGCGACGAACGGCACGACGACGAGCCAGACGAGCGTCATAGGAAGATCACGATCGCCGTGATGACGATCGCGCCAAGGGTGAGGCCCGTCGCATACGTGCGCACGCGTCCTGTTTCGGTCGCGCTCAGCGCGCGCCATCCCGCGCGGGCGCTCCACGCGATCCCGTCGTAGACGCGGTCGATCGCGTCACGCCGGTCGACGTCGACGAACCACAGGAATGGCTGAACGAGGACGACGTTGTACAGCCAGTCGAAGCCCCAGCCCGCGGCCCAGAAGTGGTGCAGTTGCCGCGCCGGCCGAGGACGAGTCAGGCGCGCGAGCAGCGATCGATGGCGCAGGAACAGCGCCCACGCGACGTAGATGCCGGCAATTGAGACGAGGCCGGCCACGATCTGCAGCCGCGCGATTGCCCCCGCGCGCGCTGCGTCATTGACGACGGCCGGCAGCGCGGCGTGCAGGAAGTCGCTGAAGTACGGCCGGTCGCCGAGCGTCGCGGGCAGCTCGACGAACCCGCCCACAACGGCCAGAATCGCGAGGATGATGAGCGGGACGTGCAGGCGCCATCCGGATCGGCCGGTCGGCGGCTTCTGCAGCGTGCCGAAAAACGTCAGGAACACCATGCGGAAGGCGTAGATGGACGTGAGGAACGCGCCGACGAGTCCGGCGATCCACAGCCACGGGCCGCCGAGGACCGACGACCACGTCTCGACCAGGATCAGATCCTTGCTGTAGAAGCCGGCGGTGACGAGGGGCAATGCGGCGAGCGACGCGGCGCCGGCGAGGAACGTCCAGAACGCCACGGGCAGGTCGTGCCGCAGCCCGCCCATCTTGAACATGTCGTGCTCGTCGTCCATCCGCGCGATCACGACGCCCGCGGCGAGGAAGAGCAGCGCCTTGAAGAAGGCATGCGTCATGAAATGGAAGATGGCCGCCGACCACGCGCCGACGCCGAGCGCCAGGAACATATAGCCGATCTGGCTGATCGTCGAGTAGGCCAGCACGCGCTTGATGTCGTGCTGCGTCAATGCGCTGCAGCCGGCGAGGAGCAGCGTCGCCGCGCCGATGATCGCCACCGCAAGCTGGACGGATGGCGCCAGCGTGAAGAGCACGTGCGTGCGCGCGATCAGATACACGCCCGCGGTCACCATCGTCGCGGCGTGGATCAGCGCGCTGACCGGCGTCGGACCGGCCATCGCGTCGGGCAGCCACGTCTGCAGCGGCAACTGCGCCGACTTGCCGACCGCCCCGGCCAGGAGCAGCGCGGCCACGGCGACCGCGAGAGGGGATCCGATGGCCCATTGATCCACCGCGCGCTGCATCAGCCCCTGGATGTCGAGGGTGCCCAGCCGCGTCACGAGCAGGAACAGGCCGACGGCCATCGCCGTGTCGCCGACGCGCGTGACGATGAAGGCCTTGCGTCCGGCGTTGGCGTTGACGGGATCGCGATACCAGAAGCCGATGAGCAGGTAGCTGCAGAGTCCGACGCCTTCCCATCCGAGGTAGAGCAGCAGCAGGTCGTCGGCGAGCAGGAGCACGAGCATCATGCCGACGAACAGATTCATGTACGCGAAGAATCGCGAGTAGCCGTCATCGCCCTCCATGAACGCGGTGGAGTAGAGGTGGATCAGAAACCCGACGCCGGTGACGACGAGCACCATGACGAGCGACAGCGCGTCGAGGCGCAGCGCAATCTCGGGGGCGAAGCCGCCGACGCGAATCCACGTCCAGAGGCGCTGGGTGAAAAATCCCTCCGCGGGCGGAAGTGTCACGAAGCGGATGGCGATGAGCGCCGCGATGATGGCCGAGACGCCGACCGATCCCGCGCCGACGACGGCGACGCCGGTCCGCCGAAGCCGTGCGCCCGCCAGGATCAGGACGAGCGCTCCGGCGAACGGCACGGCGGGGACGAGCCACAGCAGGCCGAGCATGTCAGCCTCGCAGCCTCGACATCGCGTCGGCATCCACGGTGCCGAAGCGGCGATGAATCTGGAGCACGAGCGTGAGGCCGACGGCGACTTCCGCGGCGGCCATGGCGAGGATGAACAGGAACATGACCTGCCCGTCGGCCTGCTGCCAGCGCGCGCCGGCGGCGACGAACGCCAGGCCGGCGGCGTTCAGCATCACCTCGATCGACATCAGGACGAAGATGATGTTGCGCCGCACGAGCACGCCGACGAGCCCGAGGCCGAAGATCGCGGCGGCGACCATCAGGACGTGCGTCATCGGAACGGCGGCCATCAGGCCCCACCTTCCCGCCGCCCGAGGTGCGCGGCGCCGACGACACCGGCCAGGAGCAGCATCGACGCGAGCTCGACGCCAATCGCGTAGCGGCCGAACAGCACGGTGCCCAGCTGCCGCGGGTCGATGGCCTCGCCGGCGAGCGCCGGACCATCGACGCCGCCGAGCACCACGACCACTTCGACGAGGAGCACGGCGGCGAGGACGAACGGCGTGATCCACGCGCGCGGCGGCAGCCAGCGCCGTTCCTGTTCGACCGTCTGCGGCCCGAGGTTGAGCAGCATCATGACGAAGACGAACAGCACCATGATGGCGCCCGCGTAGATGATGACCTCGAGCGCGGCGAGGAAGGGCGCGCCGAGCGTCAGGAACATCACGGCGACCGCCAACAGCGAGACGATGAGATCGAGCAGGCCGTGCACGACGTTCGCCCGGCTGATCGCGAGCGCCGTGGCGAGGAAAGCGACGGCAGCGGAGACGTAGAAGATCGGGACCATGGCGACTCCTCCGATCAGGGCAGCACGGTCCGCACATCGGCCGGCGGCGACTCGCGCTCGGCCTCGCCCGTGCCTTTGCCACCGATGGCGACGCCGGCCACGCGGTAGTAGTTGTATCCGGGGTATTTGCCCTCGCCGTCGATGAGTAGATCCTCTTTCTCGTACACGAGGTTCGGCCGCGCGTACTCGCCCATCTCGAAGTCCGGCGTGAGCTGGATCGCGTAGGTGGGGCACGCGTCCTCGCACAGGCCGCAGTAGATGCACCGCGAGAAGTTGATCCGGAAAAATTCGGGGAACCGCCGGCCGTGTTCGTCCTCGGTCGCCTGCAGCGCGATGCACGCCACCGGACACACCACCGCGCACAGATAACAGCCGACGCAGCGCTCCCCGCCGTCGGGGTCGCGCGACAGGATGATGCGCCCGCGCCAGCGCGGCGGGAGATAGGGCTTCTCCTCCGGATACTGGATCGTCACGCGGCGGCGGAACGCGTGGAGGAACACGACCCACAGGCTGCGGAACACGCTCAGCATGGTCCCTCCACGGCTATCCCCGCGCCGCCACGATGGCGCCGGTGACCACCAGGTTGAGCAGGGTCAGCGGCAGCATCACTTTCCAGCCGTACGTCATCAGCTGATCGAATCGCGGGCGCGGCAGCGTCGCGCGCAGCAGGATGAAGCCGCACACGAGCACGAACGTCTTCAGCGCGAACCAGACGACCGGCGGCAGCCAGGGCCCGAGCCAGCCGCCGAAGAAGAGCGTGACGGCCATTGCCGAGATGAGCGTGATCCCCAGGTACTCGCCGATGAAGAACATCCCGAACTTCATCCCCGAGTACTCGGTGTGGTAGCCGGCGACGATCTCGCCCTCGGCCTCGGGCAAGTCGAACGGCAGCCGGCGCGTCTCGGCGATGCCCGCGTTGGCGAAGACGAACAGACCGAGGATCTGCGGGACGCAGTACCACAAGCCGCGCTGCGCCTCGACGATGCGCGCGAGGCTGAAGGATCCGGCCAGCATGACCACACCCATCAGCGACAGGCCCATGAACACTTCGTACCCGAGCATCTGCGCGGCCGCGCGCAGGCTGCCGATGAGC
>CALFMR010000154.1 GCA_937880585.1 uncultured Acidobacteriota bacterium | reverse complement strand
ACGAGGCGGGGGCCGACGCCTACCGCTCGGCCGTGGCGGGCCTCGACGCTCGGGCGCTCTCGGCCCACTACACCGAGGGCCTGCGGTTCTTCCGCGACGAGTTCGCCGACCGGCTCAAGCGGCGGCTGGCGGAGCTGACGGGCGGGGCCTGGGACCTGTCCGACCACGTCGCCTACGCGGCCGGCAGCGACGTCGACTTCATGACGCATCGCCGCCAGGCCATCCGTCGTGTCCCCCATCGCCATCTCCGCCTGTCCGAGCAGGGCCCACGCCATCGGGTTGTCGGGATCGGCGCGTGTCGCCTCGTCGAACGCGGTACGCGCCGCGGCCCAGTCGTGCTGGACGTAGCCGAGCCCCATGCCGCGTTCGTTGGCTTCGCGCGCGGCCGGTATCTGTCCGGTCTCCCAGGCCAGCGACACGTTCGAGCCCATCATCCAGCGCCACTCGGGCACATCGACGTAGTACGGCGCCTTCTTCGCGGATGCGACGAACGCGCGGTACGCCTCGACCTCGTTGGACGGCAGGTCCGACGTCTTGACGGTGATCGCCTTGTCGATCAGCGCACCGCCATCGACCATCGTCACCCCGACGCGCAGGCTCGCAAATGGCTCGTCGAGCCACAGCGCCGGCGTCCGCGGCATCTGAGGACTCAGGTCGTCGGGGACGTGCACGCGCGCCTGGTAGACGTAGTCACCCTTGGGCAGGTCGAGCGGCGTCGACGTCTCGCCGTCGCGCGGCGTCGTCACGTCCGGCCACTCGAAGGCTGGCAGCGGCAGGACGTACTGATGCTTCGCCCATTCCGAGTACGGCTGGTGCGTGTAGCGGTACGTGATCGTCAGCGGCGTACTCGTGTCCTCCGCGGGCGTGATGTGGAGGTTGGTCACGTCACCGCCCGACGCGGCCGCTGCGGGCAGATGGCGGACGAGATCGATCCATTGATCGGCGGGCACGACGCGCAGCGCCTGACGCAAGATCAGTTCGAGATCGCCGGACACTTCGTCGGTCACCGTCGCATCGAGCGCGCCCGTGTCGTCGACGGTGCCGTCGAGCGTGTGACGCCAGCGGTTGGGCCGCGTCGGCTCGGCGGGAGTCGTGACGAGGTGTGACGTGCCGGCCGGTTCGAGCAGCAGCACCGACTGCCCGCGCTCGATCTCACTCAGGAATCCAGGCGGCGCGACTTCCAGCGTCGTGTCGAGCCATCGCCGGGTCGGCGCCTCGATCACGCTCACGACGTGATCGAAGACCGCGGGCGACGGCACGTCAGCCAACGGCGGCGTCACCGTCGAGAGGAGCGCCGGTCGGACCTCCACGCCAATGGCATCGAGGAGCGCGACGAGCAGCTCGTGCTTGTCCTTGCAGTCGCCGAAGCCTTTGGCGAGGACCTCGTCGGCCGTATGCGGCTGAATCCGGCCAATGCCGAACGAGACGCTCACATACCGCACGTCCGCCGCTACGTACCGATAGATCGCGTCGATGCGCGCCTCGTCGGTCGCGGCGCCGGCCGTGAGCGCGAGGGCCTTCGCGCGGATGGCGGGCGTGACGGCCGCGCGATCGCGCCAGAGATCCAGAATGGCATCGCCGACCTCGCCCCAGCTCCGGAAGCTCGTCACCTGGACGGCCGGTCCGTGTTCGCGCAGCCGGCGCGTCGCGGCGGCCGCCTCGTCGGGTCCGAGCGGATGATCGTTCTGAAAGTGCCACGCGTACCGTACACGTCCGTCGGCTGTCGTTTTCGCCGGTGGCTCGCCGAGCGTCTTGACGATCACCGGCGTCGCGGCCGGCACCGACACGACCAGCTCCGCGTCGCGAACCACGTCGGTCCACGACGGCGAGAAGTTCATCCAGAACTGACCGGGAATCAGGCTCGACGCGTCCTCGCGGACGGCGTAGTCCAGTTCGTCGCCGACCTCCAGCCCCTCGACGTTGACGTAGCTCTCGTAGATGTCGCTGTACTCGGGCGCCGCCGTCGTCATCTCCGCGGGGAGGTTGATCGCGCGATCGACCGATGTCTCGACGACACGACCGTCAGGCTTGATGACGCGGACGTACTCCCAGGTGAGGCGGCCGTGGTCGTTCACGTAAGGCACAATCACCGTGCCCACGCGCCGCACACCGGCCGCCGACTGCACGTGAATCCGAAACGTGGTGTCGACGTGGCGGGTGCCGTCGGCGTCGAACGTCCAGGTCATCGCCAGCCGCTCGACGACGACGTCAGCGTTCGCTGCCGGTGAGGCGGCAGGAGGCGAGGCTGTCGACTGCGCGACCGCGGCGCGCGGGGCCACCACGAGCGCGGCGAGGAGCAGGACGATCCTGGCAGGGAGGGCCATTCCGACCTCGAATCTCGGCTGAATGAAGCGACCGAGAGTATACAAGGCCGGTGCGTGGATGCCGGCACTCCGCGCGGACTCGCATCGCGCGTGGCAACTGCGCCGCCTGTCGGCCGCTCAGGCGAAGCGGCTGTCGTCGGCCGTCGGCCCGTAGACCGATGGCACCGGCTCGTCGTTCAGCCGCAGGTATACCGTCAACTGGCCGCGGTGATGCGCGAGGTGATTGAAGACGGAGTGTCGCAGCACGAGATAGCGCGGCTCCTCGGACACGAGCGTCCCGCCGGCGAGCATCCGCCAGTTCGTCATCAGGTGATCGTCCGTCGTGCGCGTCAACGCATCGCGCGCGGCGGCCACGCTCTTCTCCAGCGCCTCCAGCCGTTCGCGCGTCGTCGTCAGCACGGGCCGGGCGCGGCCTTCGCCGCTCATGACGTCGAGCTCGTTCTGATCGATCGTCATCGCGACCCACCCCGGCATCTCGGCGACGAGTTGCGCCAACCGTCCCAGGGGCATCGACTTGGGATGCGGTTTCCAGTCGTCGCGCCCTTCGGGCACGCGCTCGAGCACACGCCGCGTGGCGGCCGCTTCAACGTCGAGCTCAGCCAGGAACTGGTCCGTGAGTTTCAGGGCCACGACAGTCTCCTTCGCCGCGCGCGGCTGGCGCGTGCGTTACTCGCCGGCGGCGGCGTCGCGCTTGCGCTGGTGGAACTTGGCGACCCGCATGGCCGCCTCGAGGTGCTGCGGTTCGACACGGCCGGCGAAGTACGCGGCCGGGTCGAGGATGAAGCGCTTCGACATGACCTGGCCGGTGACGTTTGCGTCCGGCCGCACGTCGACGACGTCGGTGGCGATGAGCTGTCCGGTGACGCGGCCGAACACGGTGATGTCGCGCGCCAAGACGTCGCCCCGGACGTCGGCGGAGGGCCCGAGCACGACCGCGAAGCTTTCGCAGAACAGCGGGCCTTCGACGAGGCCCTCGATCGTGATGTCCTCGAACGCGCGCAGTTCGCCTTTGACCTGAATCGTCTTGCCCAGCGTGCTCATGACTGCCGATTGTCGCACGGCGCCGGACGCGTCGCCGCGTCAGCTCGCCGCTGGAAACCGGCGGCCGACGAACACGTCGTACACCCATCCGCCGATGAAGCCGCCCAGGACCGGGCCGACAATCGGCACCCACCACCAGGCGTGACCGGCGCGGAAGACGTCGCTTCCCCATCCGGCGATCGCGGTGAACAGGCGCGGCGCGAAGTCGCGCGCGGGGTTGATCGCGTAGCCCGAGTTGAAGCCGAACGTCGCACCGATGGTCAGGACCAGCAGGCCGACGACAATCGGCACGACACCCGGCGACGGCGCCGAGTTGCGCGTGTCGGTGATGCCGAAGATCACGCCCACGAGCAGCGCGGTGCCGACGACCTGATCGATGACACCGCCCGGGAACGTACTGAGGAACGGCTGCGGATACGTCGCCCAGATCCCCGCCGTCCCGTGCGCGCCGACGATCTGCCGCACGCCGCCGTCGAACGCGTTCAACGCCTCGTGATACGTGAGATAGACGACGACCGACGCGACGAACGCGCCGGCGAACTGCGCGACGATGTACGGCGCGACCTTGCGCCAGTCGAAGCCGCGGTGCGCCGCGAGCGCAATCGTCACGGCCGGGTTGAGGTGCGCGCCCGACACGCCGCCCGCGACGTAGCACCCCATCGTGACCGCGAGGCCCCATCCAATATTGATGGAGAGATACGTGCCCGAGGCTTGGCCGCTCAGCACGACCTGCGCGACGACGCCGACGCCGAAAATGATGAGCACGAACGTGCCGAGGAACTCGGCAAGCGCTTCACGGACGGTCCCGGGCGGCATGGACAACTCCTTGGCCGGCAAAAAGCCGCCGGAGTATACCGCAGCCATCCGAGCATCCGCGCCGCGCGCGCGCCGGCAACGACAACGCCGCCATCCCGCGCGTGGCGCGATAGGATCGTGCGGACGGCCCGTACACAGTCCTCGCGGCCGGCAATCACGAGACGACCATGACGCCACGTATCGACTATCGCAAATTCGCCCCCGAAGCCCTTCAGGCGATGGGCGCGCTCGAAGGCTATCTCCGTTCCTGCGGCCTGGATCACAAGCTGCTGCACCTCTTGAAGACGCGCGCCTCGCAGATCAACGGCTGCGCGTTCTGCATCGACATGCACACGATCGACGCGCGCGCGCTCGGCGAGACCGAGCAGCGCCTCTACGCGCTCGACGCCTGGCGCGAGACGCCGTTCTTCACCGACCGTGAACGCGCCGCGCTCGCCTGGATCGAGGCGGTGACGCGCGTCTCCGAGACGCACGTCCCCGACGCGGTGTACGACGAGCTGAAAGCGCACTACAGCGAGAAAGAAATCGTCGACCTGACGTACCTGGCCGGCGTCATCAACCTGTGGAATCGTCTTGCGATTTCGATGCGTTCGGTGCCGGGACGGTACCGTACGCGCGAAACCGGCACGGCCGCGCCGGCCCAGACGACGTAGCGCTCGTTTCACCGGAGGTCCCATGCCCGACGAGTCCCTCGTGTTCACGTGTCCCGATTGCGATGAACCGCTCGTCTTCACGTTCCGCGATACGAGCGGCGTCGGCGCGCACAAGCGCGGCGACAATTTCAACACCACGCCCGATACGTCGCCCTCCGTGTGCTTTCCCTGCGCGAAGGCGTGGAAGCAGCGGCTCTCCGGTCCCCTGACGCCGGACATTGTCGGTGAGCTCGCGTTCTTCACGTGTCGCGTGCCCGAGTGCGGATCGCGTCTGGCGATCACGCGCGAGTCGGCGGTGCCGACCGAAATCGAGCTCACCTGCCGCTCGGGACACGAGTACGTCGTCGACTCGGCCCTCGATGGCGGATTGACGCTGGCCGATCGGGCGTCGCGCAGCTGACGCCACTCTGCGAAAGTCAGACGTTCGAAGCCAGACGCGCCGACGGCGCCTCGTCCGTTCGCGGTTCGAAGTTCTCGGGCGCGCCCTAAATCAACTGCCGGCGGATCGCGTGCGTGACGGCTTCGAGCCGGCTGTGCGTGCCGAGCTTCTGGTTGACGTGGTGCAGGTGATTGCGGAGCGTCTGTGGACTGATCGCCAGCTCCCTCGCGAGGTCTGCCGGACGCTTGCCCTCCGACAGGCCGCGAAGCACGCGGTGCTCCTGCTCTGACAGCGGTGCGACCGGCGCCGGCCGCGCGGCCTGATCCGAGATGTCCGCCAGTTGCTTCGAGACGACCAGCATGCGCTGCACGACCGCCTCGGTCCGCTTGCGATCCTCGACGCTGCGGGCCAGGTGAACGATCCGGCGGCGTCCGGTCCTCGGATCCTCGTGCACGATCGTCGACATGTTCACCCAGAGCCGCCCGCCCGCGCAGGTGTCCACCTCGAGATCGAAGTCGGGAATCGCCATGTGACGCGCGGCGCAGTCCCGCACCTGACAGCGCTCGGTACACACGAGCGTGCCGAGCGGCCCGCGGCCGTGGAAGACTTCGAAACACGTGCGGCCGACGACGGCATCGCGAGCGAGACCGAACAGCGCTTCGGCCCCGGCATTCCACGAGCAGATCTCACCGCCGTCGGTGACCGCGAACGCCGCGTCTGCCGTGTGCTCCAGCAACGCGAAGAGATCACCGTCGAGCATCACGTCCGCCCCCTTGGTCCCTCGATCGCTGCCGAAGGGCTCGCGCCCAGACTGGCAGGGCACCCCGGTCCACCGCCGTCCACAAGAGAGTTGACAAACACGCGCGAAGACGCGGCGTCGATGTGACGCGATCGGCGCACGCGTGCCGGGATGACTGTCCCGACCAGTGCAACAAATGCACCATTGCCGGTGTCGTGCGGCCGACGCGAAGATGACTCGGAGCCGAGCGACGAGGGCCGCCGGAGTAGGAGGATCGCTCGCGATGTTCTGGCCATTGGCGGCGTACGTCGGCATCGTGGTGCTTCTCGCCGCGGCGTTGCTCGCCGTGTCCGCGCTGCTCGGCGAGCGCCACCGCGAGCGGGCAACGGGGCTGCCGTACGAATCGGGCGTCGCCTCCACCGGGTCGGCGCGGCTGCGATTCGGCGTCAGCTTCTACCTGTTGGCCGCGCTCTTCGTCATCTTCGACCTCGAAGCCGCATTTCTTTTCGCATGGGCCGTCGCGCTCCGCGACATCGGCTGGACGGGCTACATCGACGGCCTCGTGTTCGTCGTCGCGCTGGCGGCCGCGCTCGCCTACGTCTGGCGCGGAGGCGCGCTCGCCCTCGCGCCACAGGGTCGCGGACGCGCCGGTCGCGGCGACGGGAGGCTCTGATGCGATGGTCGCTGACGCCCGCCCGGTCGACACCGAACGACGATGGCCGCACGGGCTGGGACGAGGCGGTCGAGCGCACGCTCGTGATGACGCGCCTGCGGGATCTCGTCGCCTGGGGACGCAAGTCGTCGATCTGGCCGTTCAACTTCGGGCTGTCGTGCTGCTACGTCGAGATGGCGACCAGCCTGACGAGCAAGTACGACATCGCGCGCTTCGGCGCGGAAGTGATCCGCGGCACGCCGCGCGAAGCGGACCTCATGGTGATCGCCGGCACGGTGTTCATCAAGATGGCGCCCATCATCCAGCAACTCTATGAACAGATGATGGCGCCCCGCTGGGTCATCTCGATGGGCTCGTGCGCGAACTCCGGCGGCATGTACGACATCTACAGCGTGGTCCAGGGCGTGGACACGTTCCTGCCGGTCGACGTCTACGTGCCGGGCTGCCCGCCGCGCCCCGATGCCTTCGCCGAAGGGCTCCTGCTGTTGCAGGACCTCGTCGGCGGTGAACAGCGGCCGTTGAGCTGGACGGTCGGCTCGCAGCGCGTCCACCGTCCGACCATGCCCTCGAACCGCGATCGCAAGCGCGACGCGCGGCAGCGGACGACATCGCTGCGTTCGCCCGACGGCGTCTGAACCGGCAGCCAACATGCCCAATCCCCGCCCCCCCGCACTCGCCCCTCCGCCTCCGGCGCCGCCTCGCGCCGCGGATGTCTTCGACGACCTCGCCGCGCTCGCGCCCGGTATCTCGTTCGTCCGCGAAGCGACGCGCGACGGCATTCCGACGGCGTGGGTCCCGCGCGATCGCGCGCGCGACGTGCTCGGTCCCGCCCGGCAGACGCTCGGCTACCGCGTGCTCTACGACCTGACCGCGATCGACGAACGGACGCGCGCCGGCGGCGGCGATCGCGAGGCGCGCGACTTCACGGTCGTCTATCACCTGCGGTCGTACGACCGGAACGCGGACCTGCGTTTCAAGGTCCCGCTCGGCACCGACGACGACATCCCAACGATCACGGACTTGTGGCCGGCGGCCGACTGGTACGAACGCGAAGCATGGGACATGTTCGGGATCGGCTTCGCCGGCCACCCGCATCTCGCGCGGATCCTGCTGCCGCCGACGTGGAGCGGCCATCCCCTCCGCAAGGATCATCCCTCGCGCGCCACCGAGATGGGCCCGTTCCAGATGCCCGAGTCGCGCGTCGAGGACGAGGAGAACGCGCTGCGCTTCGATCCCGAACGCTGGGGCCTCGCACGCAGCGGCGGCGACGAGGACTTCATGTTCCTCAATCTCGGGCCGCAGCACCCCGGCACGCACGGCGTGCTGCGCATCGTGCTGCAGCTTCGCGGCGAAGAGATCGTCAACGCGATCCCCGACATCGGCTATCACCACCGCGGCGCCGAGAAGATGGGCGAACGCCAGTCGTGGCACACCTACATTCCCTACACCGACCGGGTGGACTACCTCGGCGGCGTGATGAACAACCTGCCGTATCTGCTGGCAGTCGAAGCGCTCGCCGGTATCGAGGTGCCCGATCGCGTCAAGGTCATCCGGATCATGCTGTGCGAGCTGTTCCGGATCGCGAGTCACCTCGTCTGGTACGGCACGTTCGCGCAGGACCTCGGCGCGCTCTCGCCGGTCTTCTACATGTTCACCGACCGCGAGCGGCTGTTCGGCCTGATCGAAGCCATCTGCGGCGCGCGCATGCACCCGAACTGGTTCCGCATCGGCGGCGTCGCGCAGGACCTGCCGCAGTGCTGGGACACGCTCGTCGCC
>CALFMR010000153.1 GCA_937880585.1 uncultured Acidobacteriota bacterium | reverse complement strand
AGGAGGGCACGCTCGACGCGTTCGATCGCGCGATTGCCGCCGTCATTCACGTCTTCGATGAGCGCGGGCTCATCGATCGGACGCCCATCGCCCTGTCGCCCGAGCGCGCCCGGCTGGCCACGTCAACGCTCGCCTTCCCCGGCAAGGTCATCGTCGACGAGGCGTCGTCGCGATTGTTCATCGCCGACTCGAATCATCACCGCGTGATCGAAACCGATCTCGACGGCCGCATCACGCGCGTCATCGGCAGTGGCACGGCGGGCTTCGCGAACGGCGCGTTCGCGGCAGCGCGCTTCTATCGGCCGCAAGGTCTGGCCCTCGACGCGGGGATGCTCTATATCGCCGACTCGGAGAATCACGCCGTGCG
Source organism: uncultured Acidobacteriota bacterium (assembly GCA_937880585.1). GTDB lineage: Bacteria > Acidobacteriota > Vicinamibacteria > Vicinamibacterales > SCN-69-37 > CALFMR01. The sequence continues at coordinate 8,036 of CALFMR010000153.1, read as the reverse complement.
CGCCGCGGACCTCGCGACCGGGCGCGTGACGACTGTCGCGGGAACAGGGCGTCAGGCGGCCTGGGGCGCCGCGGGCGGGCCGGCGCGCGAGACCATGCTGAACTCGCCGTGGGACCTGTCGATTTGGCACGGGCAGCTGTTCGTCGCGATGGCGGGCGCGCACCAGGTCTGGGTCATCGATCGCGCGGCCGGCCTGGCGCGGCCTTTCGCCGGATCCGGACGCGAGGCGCGGCAGGATGGCGATCCGCACGAGTCGGCGTTCGCCCAGCCGTCGGGACTCGCCGCGTCGGACGACGCGCTCTTCGTCGCCGACAGCGAGTCGAACATCATCCGCGTCGTCGATGCGGCGGGTGCGACCCGTACGCGTGCGGGCGGCGATCTCTTCGAGTTCGGCGATCGCGACGGCGTGGGAGACGACGCGCGCTTTCAGCATCCGCTCGGTGTCGCGTGGTCAGCCGGCCGGCTGTTCGTCGCCGACACCTACAACCACAAGGTACGGACGGTCGATCCGGCGACCGGTGCCGTGCGTACATTCGCCGGCACGGGCGAAGCGGGACTCGCCGACGGGACGCGTGCGTCGTCGCGGTTCTACGAGCCAGGCGGCATCGCCGCGGCGAACGGCGCGCTCTATGTCGCTGACACGAACAATCACGTCATCCGCCGCGTTGCGCTTGACGCGGGACGTGCCGATATGGTGACGACGGTCGACGTCATCGAGCGCTGATCGCGCGCGTACGCTACAGTCGATCGTGGTTCGTGCCGATACGCCGTACAACGCGTGTCAGGTCACGCGCGTACTCCCTCCCACATCTCGCCGCAGGTGAACCAATCTGCGCGGCCTTTCGTCGTATGCTGGTGATGTCTGCCTGGTCGTTTCGTCCAGGTGTGATGGAGGTAATGAGTGAGCAATTCGATCGTGAAGAGTGTGATTTGTGGAACGGCACTGCTCCTGGCCACCGCGCTTCCCGCGGCGGCGCAGGGGACGCTGGGTGTCGGTGTGTCTTTCTTGCATGACACCGACGTCACCGCGCCCGGGTTCGCGGTGGATTATTCCCGCGACTTCCAGTCGACGAGCAAGGGATCGCTCGGCTGGGTCGCGGATTTCGGCCTCAATCACTTCGGTGATTTCGACGATACCGTCACGACCTATCAGGGCGGTCTTCGGTACAACGTGAAGGCGGGCGCCAAGGCGACCGTCTTCGGCCAGGTCGTGCTCGGCGCGGCCCACGACAGCCTCGGCAGCGACACGAACTTCGTCGTCTCGCCCGGCGTCGGCGTGAACGTCCCCTTCAACGACAAAGCCGCCTTCCGCGCGCAGGTCGACTTCCCGATCGTCAAGTTCGACGGCGGGTCGAACACCTCGACGCGCTTCTGGTTCGGCGTCGCGCTCGGCCTCGGCAAGTAGGCCGGCGAACGCGAGTCGTCACGACACGGACGGCGCGGGCCCCTCGGGCGCCCGCGCCGTTTTCGTTGTACGGTGGTCGAGTTCGCAGTTGAGAGTGCTGTTCACTCTCCGTGGAGGATTCCGTGAAGAAGTGGATGATGACGACCGGACTCGTACTGCTGGCTGCGGCGGCGACGGCTTCGCCGGCCGCGGCGCAGGCATTCGTCGGCGGCCTCGGTGGCGCCACCTTCGGCACGACGACCGACTTCGCATTTGCCGGCCGCGTCGGCGTGCGCATCGCTCCGCACGTGTACCTGGTCGGCGAAGCCGGCCGCATGCGCGACGTGATGCCGTCCGACCTGCACACGCTCATCGAAGACGGGCTGGCGTCCATCCCCGACGAAATCGGCAACGTGCCGATCAACGTCGACGTCAGGCTGCAATCCACCTACGGTCTCGGCGCCGTCCGCGTCGTCGGTGCCGGACCGATCGCGCCGTTCGTCGAAGTGGGCGGCGGCGCCGCGCGCCTGAGCCTCGAGGTCACGGCCAGTGTCGCGGGCTTCGACCTGGGCAACGAGGTCGAAGATCTCGTCTCGAGCGACGATCTCGACACGACGCAGCCGCTCATCATGGCCGGCGGCGGCCTGCGCCTCGCGACCGGAGGCGCTTCATCGGTCGACCTCGGCTACCGCTACACGCGCATCCTCGTGGACAATCCGAAGATCAATACGAGCCTGGTCTATCTCGGCATCAATTTCGGCCGCTGACAACGCGTGTCCCGACGGCCGCGGGGGATTTCGCCGCGGTCGATCGGGCTGCCGGGCGTGTTACACTGCCACGGTTTCCGTGGCTTCGGCGCGTCGTCTCACCACGCTCACGCTTGCGATCGCGCTCCTTGCCGGCTGCCATCGGGCGCCGGACACGGACGCGCCTGCGCCGAACGACGTCGCCCTGAGCCAGGGCGACACCACGGTTGAAGGCCTCGTGCCACCGCACGCCACGCTCGGCGCGCTCCTGCGCCAGCAGTTGTCGCCCGACGTCTCGGCGTCGATCGTCGACGCGGTCCGCGGCGTGTTCAATCCCCGGGATCTCCGGCCCGACCGCACCTATCGGATCACACGCACGCTCGACGGTCTCTTCCGCGAGTTCCGCTACTACATCGACGCCGATCGCTTCGTGCGCGTCGTGCTCCGCGGCGACACCTCGGACGCCACGCCGGCCTATGACGTCGAGGTCGTGCCCATCCCGAAGGAGTACCAACCGGCGGCCGTGTCGGCCGAGATCACGCACGAGCACAACTCGCTCGTCGCGGCCTTCGAGGCCGACGGCGAGAACATCCAGCTGCCCTTGCAGGTGGCGGACGTGTTCGGCGGCGAAGTCGATTTCAACGCGGATCTCAACCAGGGCGATCGCATCGACGTGCTCTTCGACCGTGCCGTGCGCGACGGACAGTTCGTCGGCTACGGCGACCTGAAGGCCGCCATCATCGACGTCGACGGCCGCGAGATGACGGCCGTGCGCTATGCCGCTGCGGGCCAGTCCGCCGCGTGGTACGACGCCGACGGCCGGTCGCTCAAGCGCGCGTTTCTGAAATCGCCGCTGCCGTTCGATCCCAGGGTGACGTCGCCGTTCACCTATCACCGTCTTCATCCCGTGCTCGGCAGCGTGCGGCCGCACCTTGGCGTGGACTTCGGCGCCCCGTACGGCACGCGCGTGAAGGCGGTCGCGTCGGGCGTCGTCGAAGTCGCCGGCTGGGCGGGCGGTGCGGGTCGTATGGTGAAGATTCGCCACGCAGGCGGCTACGAGACCGAGTATCTCCACCTGTCGTCGTTCGAGCCCGGCATCCATCCGGGTGCCCGCGTCGAACAGGGCGATCTCATCGGCCGCGTCGGACAGACCGGACTCGCGACGGGCCCGCACCTCGACTACCGCGTGATCAAGAACGGCGTCTATCTCAATCCGCTCACGGCCTTCCGCGACATGCCGGCGGGCGAGCCGCTCTCGGCCGACGCGCTGCCGAAGTTCTTCGCCGAGCGCGACACCGCGCTGGCCGAGCTGCACGATCGGCTCGCGGCCACGCGGCGTACCGTCGATCCGGCCGCCGCGCGCTGACGTCATGTCAGCGCTCTTTCCGTTCCAGGCCCTGCGCCCTGCGCCGGACGCTGCTGCCCGCGTCGCGTCGGTCCCGTACGATGTCGTCACCGTTGACGAAGCGCGAGCACTCTCGGCCGGCAACCCGCTCAGCTTCCTGCACGTCACTCGTTCGGAGATCGATCTGCCGGCGGGGACGAACCCCTACGACGCCGCCGTGTACGCGCGCGCGGCGGACAACCTGCGTCGCCTCACGGCCGACGCGCCGCTCATCGTCGAATCGGTGCCTGCGCTCTATTGCTATCGGCTGCGGATGGGACGGCACGAGCAGACGGGCGTGGCCGGATGTTTCGCGGTCGACGAGTACGATCGCGGTCTCATCAAGAAACACGAACGCACGCGCCGCGACAAGGAAGACGACCGCACGCGGCACATCACGACCGTCGGCGCGCAGACCGGCCTCGTGCTGCTCACCTATCGCGCGCGAGCCGATGTCGACGCCATTGTCGCGCGCGTGGCGGCCGGCCTCGCGCTGTACGACTTCGTCGCGCCAGACGATGTTCAGCACACCGTGTGGCGGGTGCCGGATGGGGACGTCGCGGCGCTCGTCGACGCGTTCGGCGCGATCGACGCGCTCTACATCGCCGACGGCCATCATCGCGCGGCGAGCGCGTCGCGGGTGCGAGAGGCGCGGGGCGGGGCGGGTGAGTCGTCACGCTTCGTCGCCGTCGCGTTTCCCGACGTCGCGATGCAGGTGCTGCCCTATAACCGCGTCGTCGCCGACCTCGCGGGCCGGACGCCCGACGCGTTCGTTCAGGCGGTTAGCGCCGTGGCGCGCGTGTCCGACGGCGGGCCCGCGCCCTCGCGCGCGGGCGAGGCCTCGATGTTCCTCGCCGGCCGCTGGCACCGCGTCGAGCTGCCGGCCACCGCACCCGGCACGCCGCGCGCCGACGCGTTCGACGTCGCAATCCTCCAGGAACGCGTGCTCGCTCCGATCCTCGGCATCGCCGATCCGCGTACCGACCGCCGCATCGATTTCGTCGGCGGCATCCGCGGCACGGCCGAGCTCGAGCGCCTCGTGTCGTCCGGGCGTGCGGCCGTGGCCTTCTCGATGCACCCGGTTGGCGTCGGCGATCTCATGGCCATTGCCGACGAAGGCGGGATCATGCCGCCCAAGTCGACGTGGTTCGAGCCGAAGCTCCGCGACGGACTGCTCGTCCATACGATCTGACGGCCAAATCCGCGCCTGCCGTGGCGGATTCGCGAACGCCGCGCGAAACGTGAAATCATGAAGGGGCCGGCGACCGACCACCGCAGGGTGGCGGCCGATGCCGGAGGCCGGTTCCGGCGCTGACTCTTTCACCTTTCCCAGGACGTTGCTCATGCCCGTACATCGTGTCTACAACTTCTCCGCTGGCCCAGCGGTGCTCCCTCTCTCCGTCCTCGAAGAAGCCCAGCGTGACCTCGTCGCGCTGCCCGGCGTCGGCATGTCGGTCCTGGAGATCAGTCACCGGTCGAAGACGTTCGACGCCATCATCCAGGCGGCCGAGGCGGACCTGCGGACGCTCGGATCGATTCCCGCCAACTACAAGGTGCTGTTCCTGCAGGGCGGCGCGAGCCTGCAGTTCGCGATGGTGCCGATGAACCTGCTCACCTCGGGCGCCGTTGCCGACTACATCCTGACGGGATCCTGGTCGAAGAAGGCGCTGAAGGAAGCGAAGCTCATCGGCGCGACGCACGTCGCGGCCTCGACCGAAGAGGGCGGCTTCAAGCGCGTGCCCGCGGCGAACGAAATCAAGCTGACGCCGGGCGCGGCCTACGTGCACATGACGTCGAACAACACGATTGCCGGCACCGAGTGGCACCACGTGCCCGAGACGACCGGCGCGCCGCTCGTCTGCGACGCCTCGTCCGATATTTTTTCGCGGCCGATCGACATCTCGAAGTTCGGGCTCGTCTACGCCGGCGCGCAGAAGAACCTCGGACCGTCGGGCGTGACGGTCGTCATCATCCGTGAGGATCTGCTGGCGCGGTCGTCGGATACGCTCCCGGCGATGCTGAACTACAAGACGCAGGCCGACGCCGGCTCGATGTACAACACGCCGCCGGTGTTCGGCATCTACACGCTCGGCCTCGTGCTGAAATGGCTCGTCGGCCAGGGTGGATTGACGGCCATCGCGAAGGTGAACGAGCGCAAGGCCAAGGTCCTCTACGACGAGCTGGACCGCACGCCGTACTGGCGGCCGCACGCGGAGAAGGACAGCCGGTCGCTCATGAACGTCACGTTCCGGCTGCCGTCCGAGGATCTCGAGAAGCAGTTCATCAAGGACGCCGCCGCGGCCGGGTTCGACGGCCTCAAGGGCCACCGCTCGGTCGGCGGACTGCGCGCGTCGATCTACAACGCCTTCCCGGAAGAGGGCGTGAAGGCGCTCGTCGAGTTCATGCGGGAGTTCGAGAAGAAGAACGGCTAGCTCTCAGACGGCCGTCCGCCGCCGCCGCGCCGGCCGCGCCGCCTCCGGCGCCGCCGCCGGCGGTGCCGGACGGGCACGCCGTCGGGCGTCTCGGCGGCGACCGCCGCCTCGTCGCCCCCCGGCGTCGTGGCGTGCGTGCGCACGTGGCGCCACGAGGCGACTGCCTCGGGCGCCTCGCCGTGAATCTCCAGCCAGGTGAGCGCGTCGCCGAACGCGGGCCGGTGCGCGAGGCCGCGCACGACGCGCGGCGGCAGCGCCGGCTCGATCATGCGCGGCGCCATCTGCAGCACGTGCGTCAGCCGATCCACGTCGCGTCGCGCGACCGGCAGCATCCCGAAGCTCATCCGCTCGACGTGTGGTCCGCGGCCGCCCGTCGCGGCGACGGCCGGCCGCTTCAAGAGTCCGAGCGGCTCGATGAGCGTGCCGACGAGCACGGCGTTCGTCAGTTCCGCCGGCGCTGACGCGAACGGCTGCCGGTAGCGATCCAGCCGCGCGAGCGCATCCCACACCATGTCGGGCGGCGAGGCGAGCTCGGGCGTCATCAGCTCGAGCAGCCGCGCGCGTCCGAGCGCGCGGAACGTCGCTTCAGACGCGCCCGATCGCAGAATCTTGTAGTACTCCTCCAGCAGCCGCGCCGGCGACGCTTCCTTGATCAACTGCCGATGTTCGGCAATCGCCTCGACGACGAGCGCGTCGAGATCGAAGCCGAGGCGGGCTGACATGACCGCCGCGCGCAGCATGCGCACCGGATCCTCGACGAAGCGGACGCGCGGGTCGCCAATCGACCGGACGACGCGCCGCTCGAGATCCTCGAGGCCGCCGACATAGTCGATCACCGAATAGGTCGCGATGTCGTAGAACAGCCCGTTGATCGTGAAATCGCGGCGGAACGCGTCCTCTTCCGGCGTGCCGAAGGTATTGTCGCGATGGATGAGTCCGGCCGCGGCGTCCTGTGCGGGCGTTGGCGGCGGCTCGGGTGAAGAGGCGACGATGGGCGCCGCGTCGTCGGGCGTCGCGTCGGCCGCCGGCTCGGGCACGTTGCGGCGGAAGGTGGCGACCTCGATCGTCTTCGGTCCGAACTTGATGTGCGCCAGCCGGAAGCGCCGGCCGATGATCCAGCAATTCCGGAAGAGCTTCTTGATCTGGTACGGATGCGCGTCGGTCCCGATGTCGAAGTCCTTGGGCCGGCGGCCGAGCAGCAGGTCGCGGACGCTGCCGCCGACCAGATACGCGACGTGGCCGTGTTCGCGCAGCCGGTAGAGGACTTTCAGCGCCTCGGGGTCGATGTTCCGCCGCGAGATGACGTGGTCGGCGCGGGGAACGATGACGGGGTCGGGCACGGGTGATGATTATAAGACGCGCGTACTTCTGGCTTCTGGCTTCACACTTCTGACTTGACGCGTGTCATCAGGGCTTCGCCTCGTTCCAGTTGCCGCCGATGCCGACGTCGACCGTGAGCGGCACGCTCAGGGGAAACGCCCGCTCCATCAGGCCCTTGACGAACGCGGCCGCCTCGTTGGCGTCTTCGTCGGGCGTCTCGAAGACGAGCTCGTCGTGCACGGTCAGGATCATGCGCGTCGGACGTACGCGGCCGGCGTTCCGCTCGGCGAGCGCGGCGTGGACGTCGATCATTGCCTGCTTCAGGATGTCGGCGGCCGTGCCCTGGATCGGCATGTTGACGGCCTCGCGCTCGGCAGCCGCGCGAATCTGACCGTTCTTGCTGGCGATCTCCGGCACGAGCCGGCGCCGGCCGAGCAGCGTGCGGACAACGCCCGTCGTGCGCGCGTCGGCGAGCGTGCGGTCGATGTACGTGCGGACAGCGGGATAGCCCGCGAAGTACGCGTCGATGAACGCCTGCGCCTGCTGTTGCGGCACGCCGATGTCCTTGGCGAGCGTGAACGCCGTCTTCCCGTAGAGCAGCGCGTAGTTGATGATCTTCGCCCGCCGTCGCAGCTCGTGCGGGTCGAGCCCGAGCGGTCCAGACGGCCCGCCGAACACGCGCTCGGCCGTGCGGTCGTGGATGTCGACGTCCTGCTGGAAAGCTTCGCGGAGCGCCTCGGCGCCCGAGAGGTGCGCGAGCACGCGTAGCT
>CALFMR010000152.1 GCA_937880585.1 uncultured Acidobacteriota bacterium | reverse complement strand
CGCCGCCGTCGACGTCATCGATCTCTCCACGGTCGCTTTCCGCCTCAAGACGCGATCGGGATCGTTTCCCGCGCACCTCGTGAACGTAGACATCGTGCCCGACGGCACGGGCGCCGAAGCCTCGCGCCAGCCGATCGGCAGCGGTCCGTATCGGGTCGTCGAGTTCGTGCCGGACGATCACGTCACGCTCGCGCCGTTCGCCGGTTACTATCGCGGCGCGCCGGCCAACGCCGGGCTCGTTCTCAAGGTCGTGCCCGACGAGACGATGCGCGGGCTCGAGCTGCGGAAGGGCGACGTCGACGTCGTCGTGAACGATCTGTCACCGGACCTCGTCGCAAGCCTGGCGCGCGAGCCGGGCCTGCGCGTCTCGACAGGGCCTGGTCTCGACTACGCCTATCTCGGGATGAACCTGCGGGACCCGATCCTGCGAGACGTGCGCGTGCGCAAGGCGATTGGCTACGCCATCGACCGGCATGCCATCGTCGACTACCTGCAGCGAGGCCGGGCGCGCGAGACGGCCGAGATGATCCCGGAGACGTCGTGGGCGCGCGCCGACGATCTGTTCCAGTTCACCCACGATCCGGCTCGCGCGCGGGCGCTGCTCGACGAGGCCGGCTATCCCGATCCGGACGGCGACGGCCCGAAGCCGCGCCTGCACCTCACGCTGAAGACGTCCACGTCGGAGGCCTATCGGCTGCAGGCGACCGTGCTCCAGCAGCAGCTCAGCGAGGTCGGCATCGCGCTCGACATCCGGTCCTACGAGTTCGCCACGCTCTTCGCCGACGTCGTCTCGGGTAACGTGCAGCTCTACACGATGATCTTCACCGGCGGATCGGTCGCCGATCCAGATATCCTTCGACGCGTGTTCCATTCGTCGCAGGTGCCGCCCGTCGGGTTCAACCGCGGGCACTATTCCAATCCGGCGGTCGATCGCGCGCTCGACGCCGCCAGCGCGGCGCTGACCGACGCCGATCGGCGCACGTTCTACATCGAAGCGCAGCGGCTCATCGCCGAGGATGCGCCGATGATCAGTCTGTGGGCGCGCAACAACGTCGTCGTGAGCCGCGCGGATCTCGCAGGCGTGCGCGTCTCGCCGACCGGCGACTTCGACTTTCTGCGCGGTGTATACCGCACGCCGGCGACCGCCTCGACTGAAGGCGCGCTTCCGTCGCTCCTGGCCGCGCATGACGCGGCGGGCCGTTCGTTCCTCGTTGCCGGGCCGATCGCGGCCGTGGCGCGCTAGCGAGGTCGTCATGGGCCGACGCAAATCCCGCTTCCTCCGTCGCCCGGTCGAGCCGTTCGTCGTCGAATCGGGTCTCTCGGCCGATGCCGTCGTCGATCGCCTCGAGCGCATCTCGTTCCAGGGCCGCAACCTCGGCCGCGCGCGTCGCATCTGGGAACAGATGCTCGCGAGCGACGCGACGATCTTCCTCGGCCTCGCCGGCGCGCTCTCGGCGGGCGGCCTGCGGCTCGTCATCGCGCACCTCATCGAACGGCGCTACATCGACTGCCTCGTCTCGACCGGTGCGAACCTCTATCACGACCTGCACGAGACGCGCGGTCGCCGGCACTTCATCGGTTCGCCGACGCTCGACGACGCGGCGCTCGCGGCTGAACGGATCGATCGCGTCTACGACACGCTCGCGAGCGAGGATGAGTTCTGCAAGAACGACGAGTGGATCGCCAACTTCGCGCTGAAGCTCGAGCGACGGCCGTACACGACGCGCGAGTTCCTCTACAAGCTCGGCGAGCAGCTCTGGCACGACACGGAGCACGACGGGATCCTGACGGCGGCCTATCGCGCGAACGTGCCGATTTTCTGTCCGGCGATCGCCGACTCGTCGATCGGCATGGGCCTGTCGCAGGCACGGCATCGCGACGCCGGAGCCGGCATGAGCGACGTCATCGGCGACATCATCGAATCGGCCACCCTCATCATCCGCCGGCCGTCGACGGCCACGGTCGTCCTCGGCGGCGGCACGCCGAAAAATTTCATCAACCAGGCAAGCGTCCAAGCTGAGTTCTTCGACGATCGCGTCAACGGCCATCGGTACGCCATCCAGATCGGCACCGACGTGCCCCACTTCGGCGGCGCCAGCGGCTCGAGCCTCGAGGAGGCGCAGAGCTGGGGCAAGCTCTCGGTGGAGTCCGAGAAGGTCGCCGTCTATGCCGACGCAACGATTGCGCTGCCGCTGCTCGTAAGCGCGCTCGAATCCACTGCGCACGGCACAGCCGCCAAGCGCGCGCACCCCGAGTTCGACGCGTCGGGCCGCGTGCTCGTCATGAACGGCCAGCCGCTCGCCGACAACCGTTTCCAGGAGCCGTGATGTCCGTCCCCGTCGAGTACGACCGCACCCAACCGCACCAGTTCGGGGGCGCGCTGCCCGAGCCTCGCTCGTTCGAAGACAGCGCCGCCATCATTCTTCCCGTGCCGTTCGACCGCACGACGTCGTACGTCTCGGGCACCGCCCACGGCCCTCGCGAGCTGCTGCTCGCCTCGGCGCAGGTCGAGTTGTGGGATGAGGAAATGCAGGCCGACGTCCATCCGCGCGGCATGTTCACGTTGCCGGAGCTGGATCTGTCCGCGCTCGCGCTCGAGGAAGCCATCGGCGAGATCCGCCGCGTGACCGGCGCGCTCTTCGACGCGGGCAAGTTCCTCGTGACGCTCGGTGGCGAGCACTCGATCACGTCACCCATCGTCGCGGCCGCGGCCGAGCGGCATCCGGGCCTCAGCGTGCTGCAGATCGACGCGCACGCGGACCTGCGCGACGCGTATCTCGACGAGCGGCACAGCCACGCGTGCGCGATGCGCCGGACGCTCGAGTTCGCGCCGATCGTCCAGGTCGGCATCCGCAACATCTCGGCCGAGGAAGCGGTGCTCGTGCCCTCGCTCGACACGACGATCTTCTATGACTGGAACATGCGCGACGACGCGGATTGGATCACCCGCGCGGTCGACGCGCTGTCGGACACGGTGTACGTGACGATCGATCTCGACGGACTGGAACCCGGCCTGATGCCGGCCGTCGGCACGCCCGAGCCCGGCGGCCTGTCGTGGCGCGAACTGACGACGCTCCTGCGCCGTACCTTCGAACGCCGCCGCGTCATCGGCTGCGACGTCGTCGAGCTCTGCCCCATCCCGGGCCTCGCGTCGCCGAACTTCATCGCCGCGAAGCTGGTCTACAAGCTGTTGACGTACCGCGCGACCGCCGGTCGCGATCGGTGAGAACGTCGGAGCGGAGATTCGTGGAGCCCTGGGTCTTCAGCTCCAGGGAGAATCGTGAACGCTGTGGAGCCCTGGGTCTTCGGACCCAGGGAGAACCTCAGTTCAGCGCCGCGATCTGCTGCTGGGCGTCGGTGACGTAGGCCGAGTCGGGGAACTCGTCGACGACGCGCTTGTAGGTCGCGCGGGCGTCGGCGGTTTTGCCGGCCTTCTGTTCGGCGGACGCGAGTTGCATCAGCACACCGTCGACGGGCATCGCACCGTCGCGCTGCGCCGCTAGATCGGTGTAAATCTTCGCGGCGTCGTCGTACTTGTTCGCCGCCATCAGCGCCTCGGCCTCGCCCATGCGCGCGAGCGCCGCGTAGATCGACGATGAGCCGGCATCGGCGGCGACCGTTTCGAACGCCTTCTGCGCGTCAGCGGGTCGATTGAGCGCGAGATATTCGGCAGCGATCTGATAGCGCGCGACCAGGGCCGCCTTCGTCGACGGGTACTGGTCGACGACCTCCTGCAGCGCCTTGAGCGCCGCTTCCCCCCGCGCCTGTTCGGTCGGATAGGTGCCGGCCACCTGCTTGGCGCCGGGCACGTTCGACGGCGGCGCGATCGGTGCCTGTTCGAGGGCCGTGGCGACGCCGAGCAGCGCGCCGGCGCGATCCGCGCGGTGCTTGTGCCAGAAGCTGTAGCCGCCGACGACGGCGGCGACGACCAGGACGGCAATCACCGCGGGCACGAGCTCGCGTTGGTGGCCGCGCGCCCAGTCCGCGACGCGCATGGTCGTCTCGACGAACTCGTTCTGTTTGAGCTGATGCCGTTCGCTGGCTTTCATGCTGCGCGCTTCCCCGCGATCCCTCGCGCGTCCCGCCCGCCGGGCCGCGAATCCCAGTATTTTACGTTAGGTGGTGCGCCCGGCCCGAGTCGAACGGGCGACCCCCGCCTTAGGAGGGCGGTGCTCTATCCATCTGAGCTACGGGCGCACTCGACGTATCAGACGTGGCGCATTGTCATTCCGCTCGCCGCCTCGATCCCGCGACGCGTCGTCGCACTTCTGGCTTCCAGCTTCACCCTTTCAACGTGCTCTTCTGGCTTCGAACTTCCAACGTGACGATGTTCTTCTTCAGTACTGCAACACCGCCTCGACGCGTTCGTCCTTCAACCGATCGCGGCCCTTCAGGCCGACGAGCTCGATGAGCACCTGCACGCCGAGCACGTCCGCGCCGAGCTCGCGCACCAGCCGCACGGTGGCCGCAGCCGTTCCGCCGGTCGCGAGCAGATCGTCGACGATGAGTACCCGTTGGCCCGGCTTGACGGCGTCGTCGTGAATCTCGAGGGCGTCGGTGCCGTACTCGAGCGCATACGACGCGCGGCGCGTCGTCGACGGCAGCTTGCCAGGTTTCCGCACCGGCGCGAAGCCCGTGCGCAGCCGGTCGGCAATCGCCGACCCGAAGATGAACCCACGACTCTCGATGCCGACGACCATGTCCACGCCCGCATCGCGGTACGGCGCGGACATCTCGTCGACCGCCAGCCGGAACCCCTCGCCATCCTGCAGGAGCGTCGTGACGTCGTAGAACAGAATGCCGGGCTTCGGGAAATCGGGAACGTGTCGAATACGCTGCTTCAACGCCTGCATGACGGCCTCGCTCGTCGGACTCACGGTCGGATGGTGAACTCGCCCAGTCGGGGGGACGGCGTGTCGTCATCGACCGAGACGCTGTCGACGCGCGCGCCGGGCGGTCCGTGCCGCAGCTTCGCTTCGAATCGATCGACCGACGCGCGATCGCCCTCGGCGAAGACCTCGACCGATCCGTCCGGCTGATTCTGCACCCAGCCGCCAATGCCCTCCGCGCGCGCGGTGTGCTCGGCGAAGTACCGGAACCCCACCCCCTGCACGCGCCCTCTGACGATGAACCGACGTGCCGCGAGCATCGCGTTAGTATAGCCGCGCGGCGCCGGCGCGGTGGCGTGCGGCCACGAGCCTTGACGCCCGCGTCCTCATCGACTGCCAGGAGACCTCTTCGGATGATCGCTACGTGTCGCCCTTTCGCCCGTGCCGTCGCGCGGGCGACCGCCTGTCTCGTCGCGCTGGCCATGCCTGTCGCTGCCGCCGCGCAGACGGCGTCGTCCCCATCGACGCCGCCGCTCCAGGTCGCGACGACCGTCGTCGTCACGTCGACGCTCACGCCCGTGTCGCTCGACGACGTGTCGCGCGCGACGACCATCGTCACGCGCGAGGATCTGGACGCCATCGGCATCACGTCGATCGTCGACGCGCTGCGCCTCGTGCCCGGCGTCGATCCGCGCGCGCGCGGTCCCGAAGGCGTGCAGACCGACTTCTCCATCCGCGGCGCCACGTTCGGCCAGAATCTCGTGCTCGTCGACGGCATCCGGCTGAACGACGCGCAAACCGGGCACAACAACGGGGAAATCCCGATGGCCGTCGCCGGCATCGATCGGATCGAAGTCGTCGCGGGTCCGGCATCAGCCGAGCACGGCGCCGATGCGCTCGGCGGCACGATCAACGTGATCAGCCGTCGAGGTCAGTACGCGGAAGGGAGCGTCGAGGGCGGACAGTACGGCTACGTCTCGGCGCAGGGATCGGTGTCGGGGATCGGTCTGCCGCAGAACTGGGCGCTCACGGGCTGGGCGAGCCGCAGCGGCGGCTTCACGTTCGACCGCGACTTCGCGCAAGGCGGCGCGGCGCTGCGCGGCGATCCGCGGCCGGACCTGACGATCGACGTCCGCCACGAGCGGCGCGCGTTCGGCGCCGACGGCTTCTACGGCGACTCGCCGTCGAAGGAATGGACCGATCTCACGCTCGGGGCCGCCACCTGGCAGCACGCCGTCAGCGGCTGGACCATCGTCGTGCACGGCGACGGCCGGCATCACGACGATCACTTCCGCTGGGATATCAATCAGCCCGGCTTCGCCGAGAACCTGCACCACACGAATGCCGTCGACGCGCGCGTCACCGCGACGCGCGACCTCGGCGACGGGCGCCGGCTCACGATTGGCACCGACGACGGCGGGGATTGGGTCGTGTCGTCGAATCTCGGCGATCACCACTACACGCACGGCAGCGCCTTCGCGGAAGTCTTGTGGCCGGTCGCCTCGCGAACGACCGTGCAGGCCGGCGTGCGTGCGGACGCGTACTCGACCTTCGGACACGACGTCAGTCCATCGATCTCGGCGGTCACGCGCGTGACGTCCGACCTGCGGCTGCGCGCGTCGGTCGGCCACGCGTTCCGCATCCCGACGTTCACCGAGCTGTACTACACGGATCCGGCCAATCTGGGCACACCCGACCTCAACGCCGAACATGGATGGTCGGTCGACGGCGGCGCGGACTGGGTGCGCGGGGCCTGGACGCTCTCCTTTTCGCCGTTCCGCCGGTGGGACAAGGACGTCATCGACTGGGTTCGGCCGACGCCGGAGGATCTGTGGCGATCGGCGAACATTCGCGACGTCACGTCGACCGGCTTCGAGGCGAGCGTCACGCGGCGGTGGCACGACGCGCTGGTGCGTGTCTACTACGCGGGACTCACGGTCGACGCGCCGACGCTGGATCTCCTGTCGAAGTACGTGAACGAGTACGTGCGCCACCAGAGCGGCGGGTCGATCGCCGTCCCGCTCGGCCGGCGCTTCGCCGCAGCCGTCAACGTCGACCACCGCCACCGCAACGACGGCCAGTCCTACGACCTCGTGAGCGCGCGCTTCACCCACCACCTGCGCCGCGCCGATCTCTTCATCAGCGGCTCGAACCTGCTCAACGAGGACTACCACGAGATCGCCGGCGTCTCGATGCCAGGGCGATGGGTGACGGCGGGAGTGACGTTGAGATAAGGGCAACGTCAAGTTCGAAGCCAGAAGCCAGAAGTTCTTCGCGCTCTTCGCGTCTTCTCTTCGCGCGAGGCCGAACCCACTTCTGGCTTCTGGCTTCCCACTTCTCACTTGACATGACCTCTTGATCTCCGCCAGGTCCGGCGCCTATCATCTCTCAACCTCCGAGAGGTCAGATGCTGGCGCGACTCATCGCTCGCGTGCGTGGACGCTTCGCTCGTCGTCGGATCGACGACGAGATCGCCGAGGAGTTGCAGTTCCACCTCGAGCACGAGATGGAAACACACCGCGCGCGCGGACTGACCACGGCCGAGGCGCGACGGCGGGCGTTGGCGGATCTCGGCGGGGTCACGCAGACGACCGAGGCCGTCGGTGCGGTCCGGGCGATCGGCGTCGACCGCGTGCGCGCCGATCTTCGGGATGCGTGGCGCGGGCTTCGCTCGGGACGCGGCACGACCGTCCTCGCGTTCGTCGTGCTGGCGCTGACGATCGGCGCGGCGACGGTCACGTTCTCCGTTGTCGACGGCGCTGCTCTTCGGCCGCTGCCCTATCGCGATCCCGGCCGGCTCGTCGGCGTCTCGGACATCGGCGCCCGCGGCCCGACACGCCTCACGAGTGCCTATGAGTACCTGACCTGGCGCGACCGCACACGCGCGTTCACCGCACTCGGTGCGGCTCAGTTCTCGCCGGCGCTCCCCCTGGAGGTCGACGGCGTCACGGAAAACGTCCGCACGTGGCGCGTAACCGCAAACCTCTTCGACGTGCTGGGCGTACGGCCGGCCTACGGCCGGTTCTTCGACGCGGCGTCCGAACGCTCAGGCGGCCCGACGGCTCTCATCATCAGCCACGACCTCTGGGTACGCCGCTTCGGCGCCGACCCGCTCGTCATCGGCCGGTCCGTCACCTTCGACCACGTGAACATGCCGGTCATCGGCGTGCTTCCCGCCGGCATCTCGTTCCCGGCGACGAACGGACCTGACGTCTACATTCCCTACGTTCCGCCCGAGCAGGCCCGATCGCCACTCGCGCCGCGCACGAGCACCATGGCCATCGTCGGACGCCTACGGCCGGGCGTCAGCGTCGAACAGGCTCGGGCCGACGTCAACCGCGTCTCGCCAGGCGTCGTACTGCCGCTGCTCGACCAGGTCGTCGGACCATCGCGCACGTGGCTGATCCTGCTCCTCACGGCCGTCGGTCTCGTCCTGCTCGTCGCGTGCGTGAACGTCGCGAGCCTGCTCCTCGCGCGCGCGACGACCCGCACGCAGGAACTGGCGATACGGGAAGCGCTTGGCGCATCGCGTGGACGCGTTGCGGGTGTGCTCGTGCTGGAAGGCGTGATGCTCGCGTCGGCCGCATCCGCCGTCGGTGTCATCGTGTCCCACTGGGCCGTGCAGGTGGTCGTCGCGCACGCGCCAACCGGTCTGTTCACGCGCAGCGCGACGATTGCCGTCAATGGCCGCGTGCTCGTCGTCTCGATCGTGGCGACGCTCGTCTGCGGCTTGATCTTCGGCGGCGCGCCGGCGTGGTTTGCGAGACGCACCGATCTCGTCGCGCTGATCAACACGGGCGGCCCGATCGGCGGCAGCCGCCGCCAGCACCGCGCGCTCTCCGCCTTTCTCGTCGCGCAGATCGCGCTCGTCTGCCTGTTCCTCGTCGCCACGGCGCTCATCGTCACGAGCTTCATGCGCGTCGTGCGCGCGGATCTGGGTTTCGATCGACACGGCCTCACGACGTTCTCGTACAAGAAGTCCATCGACACCGTGCCGCAACGAGACCGCCCCGCGGAGACCGGCGCGCTGCGTGCCGCGCTGCTCGAACGCCTCGAGTCGATTCCGGGCATCGGCGGCGTCGCCTTTTCGAGCGAGGCCGCTGGCATTCCGCTGGCGACGGGCTACACGCGCTACAGCCTCGTCATCCCTGGCTTCGGCGAGACGTCTCGAGACGACGGGCTCGACACGGCGTTCGTGACGCCGAACTACTTCGACGTGCTCGGTATGACGCTGCTCCGTGGCCGCCTGTTTCAGACATCGGACAACGCGGCGGCGCCCAAGGTC
Organism: uncultured Acidobacteriota bacterium; assembly: GCA_937880585.1. Classification (GTDB taxonomy): domain Bacteria; phylum Acidobacteriota; class Vicinamibacteria; order Vicinamibacterales; family SCN-69-37; genus CALFMR01. The sequence continues at coordinate 2,764 of CALFMR010000152.1, read as the reverse complement.
ATGGTCATCAACGACGTCGCCGCGCGCCGATTCTTTCGCGGTCGCGATCCGGTCGGGGCCGTTGTCTCGTTCGAGTCGTTCGCTACGACCGTCGTCGGCGTCGTCCGCGCGCTACACCGATACGGCCCTGAGGCCGACCCTCGACAGGCGATGTACCTTCCCATCGCCCAGCAGCCGCCTTTCTTCTTCCGATCGCCCGACGCGCTGGGCGCCGTCATGATCCGCGAGACGGCCGCGGCCCCACGCCTCGACGACCCGATCAGCGAGGCGGCCCACGCCGTCCTCGGCGACGCGTCCATCGTTCCCATGCGGCCCATCGACGACACGTTCCGCGGGATGACGTCCGCACGCCGCTTCAATACCGACGTGATGGCGATCTTCGGCCTCCTGGCGGTGACGATCGGCGCGCTCGGCGTCTACGGCACCATGGCCTTCGTCGTCGCTCGGCAGGTGCGGACGATCGGATTGCGCAAGGCGTTGGGGGCATCTGAGTGGCACGTCCTGAGGTGGACGCTCGGCATCGCGCTACGCCGTCTCGCCATTGGCGGCGTCATCGGCCTCGCGGGCGCGTGGACGATCTCCGGCCTCTTCAGGTCGTTCCTGTTCGGCACGACGCCGACCGATCCCGTCGTCTACGCGGGCACGCTGCTGCTATTGGGTGCCGTCGGAATTCTGGCCACCCTCGTCCCGGCTCTTCGTGCCGCGCGCGTCGACCCGCTCTTAGCGTTGCGCGAGTGAGCTTGCGGCCAAGACGCGCCGTACGCCTCTCGTGCCATCTTCTTTGCAATGGCGCGGGGTCCCACCCCCGCGCCTACGCGCTTCGGCACCCTCACTCCGTTCGGGGCCTCGCGGTGTCATCTTCTTTTTTACTTCTGGCTTCTGGCCTCACACTTCTAATTTCCGTCCTGGCTTCTGGCTTCGAACTTCTAACTTGACGAGCGCGCTCCGATTCTTTCTTCATGCGCGTATACATTGAACCGTCCGCCGCGGACGAAGCCGAGTAGCGTGAGGCCGCTGTCGCGGGCGAGCTCGACGGCGAGGCTGGACGGCGCCGAGACGGCGGCCACGAGTCCGATGCCGGCCATGAGCGCCTTCTGCACGATCTCGAACGATGTCCGGCCGCTGACGCACAGGAGGGCGTTCGAGAGCGGCAGTCGGCCGTCGAGGAGCGCTCGGCCGACGAGCTTGTCCACGGCGTTGTGGCGGCCGACGTCTTCGGCGGCGGCTTCGAGTGCGCCCGCACACGTGAACAGGCCGGCCGCGTGAATCCCGCCCGTCTCGTCGAACACACGCTGTGCCGCACGGAGCGCATCGGGCAGCGATGAGATGACGGCCGGATCGACCTGCCAGGCCGGCACGAGCGACGGCACGTCCACGCCGATGAGATCGAGCGACCGCCGGCCGCACATCCCACACGACGAGCTCGTCGCCACCTGACGCCGCTCGGCCAGGAGCCGTGGCACATCCGTCGCGCGGTCGGGTGAAAGAGTGACGTCCGCGATGTCAGCCGCCGCATCGACCGCGATCGAGACGATGTCCTCCCGCCGCGTGACGACGCCCTCGCTGAACAGGAAGCCGGCGGCAAGCGCCTCGTCGTCGCCCGGCGTGCGCATGACGACGGCGAACGACTCGCCGTTCAGACGCACCTCGAACGCGACCTCCGCGGCCACGCGATCGGTCGCCGGCCTGCGCGTGGCGCCGTCCACCTGCAGGACATCGAACGGTCGAACGGCCCCGATGGTCATGAGCGAGGCGGCAGGATACCATTCCCGCACACCATGCGCCCGTTCGGACTCGGTCGTCCGAAGCCGCACCCCTATCGCGAGATGGCGAAGATTCTGTGGGAGAACCGCGACGAACTGCCGTTCGCGTGGCGCATTCTCACGCGCGGCACGTGCGACGGCTGCGCGCTCGGCACGAGTGGCATCCGCGACTGGACGATCACGGGCACGCACCTCTGCATGGTGCGGCTCGAGCTCATGCGTCTGAACACGGCGCCCGCGCTCGACCCTGCGGGCTTGACCGACGTCTCGACGCTGACCGCACGCTCGTCTGCGGAGCTTCGTGCACTCGGCCGGTTGCCGGAGCCGATGATCCGTGAGCATGGCCAGCGCGGCTTCCGCGTCATCACCTGGGACGAGGCGCTCGATCGCATCGCGCGCGGCCACGCCGAGACGACGCCGGACCGCATGGCCTTCTATCTCACCTCGCGCGGCATCACCAACGAGGTCTACTACGCCGCGCAGAAGGCCGCGCGCGTCTTCGGCACGAACCACGTCGACAACTCCGCGCGCCTCTGCCACGCCGCCTCGACGACGGCCATGACGCGCCAGCTCGGCTACGGCGCGTCGACGTGCAGCTACCGCGACTGGATTGGCGCGGATCTCATCGTGCTCTTCGGCTCGAACCTGGCGAACAACCAGCCGGTGACGACGAAGTATCTGTACGAAGCCAAACGGCGCGGCGCGCGCGTCGTCGTCGTCAATCCGTATCGTGAGCCGGGACTCGAGCGCTATTGGATTCCCTCGATCATCTCGAGCGCCGTCGCCGGCACGGCGCTCGCCGACGAGTGGGTGCACGTCAACACGGGCGGCGACCTCGCGTTCCTCATCGGCGTGTTCCGCGCGCTCATCGAAGCGAACGGCGTCGATACCGCCTTCGTCGAGGCGCACACGAGCGGCTTCGACGACGCCCGCGCCGCCGCGCTGAGCACGGACTGGGCCGCCATCGAGGCCGACGCCGGCGTCTCGCGCGCCGACATCGA
>CALFMR010000151.1 GCA_937880585.1 uncultured Acidobacteriota bacterium | reverse complement strand
GAAGGCGACGAACGCCCCCTTCGAACTGCCCGGGCGCGGCGACGTCTTGCCGCCGAACGCGGCGATGATGACGAACTGCCGCCCGTCGGCTTCGTAGGTGGCCGGAGTCGCATTGCCGGCATTCACCATCGTTGTTTCCCAGAGCAGCCGGCCCGTATCTTTGTCGAACGCGCGGAACTTGTTGTCGTAGTTGGTCGCACCAATGAAGACGAGGCCGCCGGCCGTGACAATCGGACCGCCGTAGTTCTCCGTGCCGGTGTCGGCCTGCCCTTTCGCCGCCAGTTCCGGGTACTCGCCGAGCGGAATCTTCCACGCGTACTCGCCCGTATCGAGATCGATCGCGTTCAGCGTGCCCCACGGCGGCGCCACGGCTGGATAGCCGTCCGGGTCGTACCACTTGTGATAGCCGGTGAAGTTGTACGCGGGCGACCTCGACGCATCGCTCGCTTCCGCGCCGGCCTCAACCGTGTCGTGCGTGCCGTCGCTCATCAGGTAGTCGACGAGTGCGGAGACGACCGCCGGCCGCAGTGACGAGAACGCCGGCATGCGTGTGCCGCCGTTGCGGATCGAGGCCGTGACTTCGGCCGCCGTGCGCCGCTGCGCGATGCCGCGGAGCGATGGGAACCCGGGCCCGCCCGATCGATCCGCGCCGTGGCAGGACGCACACTGCGCGGTGTAGGTCGACGCGGCCGATGCGCCCGTCCGCCGACGCGTCTCGCGCATTGCCGTGGTCCAGGCGAGGTCGTTCGCATTGACGAACAGCAGATGCCGATCGGGATCCCAGGCCGAGCCGCCCCACTCCGCGCCGCCGTCGAAGCCGGGCATGATGACGGTGTCCTTGCCAATCGAGAACGGCACGAAGTTGCCGTCGCTCCGCAGCGCACGGAAGTGCTCGACGGCCCACGCGTGCGCCTCGGGCGTGCGCGTCGTGAGCATGTCCTCGGTCAGATGCTGGCGCGCGAACGGCGCGGGCGCGAGCACGAACGGCTGCGTCGGCGAGGAGACCTCGCCCGGCACGGTCGACGCCGGCACGGGCCGCTCCTCGATCGGGAACAGCGGCGCGCCCGTGACGCGATCGAACAGATAGACCCAGCCGATCTTCGACGTCTGCGCGACGGCGTCGACGAGCCGCCCGCCGCGCCGCACGGTGACGAGCGTCGGCGGCGAATCGAAATCGCGATCCCAGACGTCGTGATGGACGCCCTGGAACGACCATAGACGGCGCCCCGTCTCGGCATCGAGCGCGAGAAGCGAGTTGGCGTAGAGATCATTGCCGACGCGGTTCCAGCCGTAGAAGTCCGCCGCGGCCGATCCGGTCGGGACGTAGACGATGCCACGCGTCGTGTCGACGGCCATGCCGGCCCAGTTGTTCGCCGCGCCCGAATAGGTCCACGCGTCCTTCGGCCAGGTCTCGTAGCCGGGCTCGCCCGGATGCGGGATGGTGTGGAACGCCCACTTCAGCCGGCCGCTGCGCACGTCATACGCGCGCACATCGCCAGGCGAGGCCGGCAACTGCTCGCTCACGCGGCCGCCAACGATAAAGGTGTCGTGGTAAATGACGCCGGGCGAGGTAAGCGTCACGCTTTGCCGCTCGGGATCGCGGCCGAGATCCTGCTGCAGATCGATGCGACCGCTGGTGCCGAACGACGGGATGGGCTGCCCTGTTGCCGGATCGATCGCGTAGACGTAGCGGCCGAACCCGGCGAGGATGCGGCGTTCGCGACCGTCGGTCCAATATGTGATGCCGCGACAGGCTTGGCCGTGCGTGTCTGACGACCACGACCACTTCAGCGCACCCGTTGCGCCATCGAGCGCGATGAGCCGGCCGCCAGCCGTCTCCGCGTACACCACGCCATCGACGATGAGCGGCGTCGTCTGCAACCCACCCCGAGCGTCATCGCCCGGGTCGTACTGCCAGGCGACTTCGAGGTGCGCGACGTTGTCGCGCGTGATTTCTTTGAGCGGCGAATAACGCGTGTTGGCAGCGTCGCTGCCCGAAACGGCCCAGTCGCGGCCGGTCGTCGCCGATGCGGATGGCGAAGGCCGCTGGGCGAAGACGACAAAGGTTGCGGCGCTGGCGAGCGCGAATGGCGCCAGCCACGCCGTGATGTGAAGAGTCGAGCGTGTCATGGTTCGTCCGTGTCGCGCGCCTGGGCCTCGAGGTCGTCGAACGACCGGATGACGAGCCCGTGCCGCACGGTGCGCAGGATGCCGGCCGCCTGCCAGCGCGACAGCGTGCGGCTCACGGTATAGAGCGTCGTGCCCGACAACTGCGCGAGATCCTGACGCGTGAGCCGGTGCCGGAGCGCGATGCCGTCCGGCGTGCGTTCGCCGGACTGGCGCATCAGGCGCAGCAGCGCGTGCGCAATCCGTTGGCTCGCGCGCTCGGTCGACAGCTCCTGCAGCCGCGTCATCGCGTCGTTCATGTGCGCGGCCATCTCGCGCATGAGGTTCTCGCGCACGAGCGGATAGCGATCGAGCAGCGTCTTGAGCTGATCGGCGCGCCATTGATACAGCTCGGTCGTGCCGATGGCAATGGCCGTCACCGGATAGCGCCCGCCCTTCAAGGCGACGACGCCGCCGAAGGGCTCACCAGGCCAGATGAACCGGACGATCAACTCGTCGCCGCCGGCGGTGACCTGGAGCAGCTTCAACCGGCCCTGACTGACGAGCGCAAAGACGTCGGCCGGATCGCCCTGACTCGCAACGACCTGACCGGCGCGCACGTCGCGGATCGTCGCCGCGTCGAGCCACGCGCGCCGATCGACGGCCGACAGACCGTCGAAGACACGCGACTCGGCGAGATTCACGCGCGGCGAAGCGGGCGTGGGCGCCATCAGGCTCGATCTCCGCGCGCGCACGGCGTCGACGCGCCGCAGGATGTCACGACCACGGCCCGTATCATAGCCCGCGGACCGTGATGGTCGCGACGGATCAGAGCGTCTTCAGGTACTCGATGAGCGCGCGCTTGGCGTCGGACGAGAGCGTCGTGCCGTACTCGTGGCCCTGCGGACTGTTGCCGGGTTGGGTCGTGTCGTACGCGGTCCCCTCGCGTTCGGCGTCCGGCCCGGTCGTGATGAATCCGACGCGCGACGGGTCGTAGACATCGTACCCGCGCCAGAACGATCGCGGACGCGCGGACGAAGCCTCCAGCAGATCGGTCAGCGTCGGCACCGAGCCGTTGTGCAGGTACGGCGCGCGCAGCCACAGGCCATCGAGCGGGACGGCGACGTAGCCGCCGCCCGTGCGGAAGTGCGAGAACTGCCACGCATGACCGGCGCCGTACGCGTTGTACGCGGCGGCGGATGCCGGCGTCCACATGTCGAGCCGGTGGCGATCGGTGCCGATCTCGGCGAGCGGAATCACTTTTCCCGTTCGCGCGCCACCCGGTCCGTGACACGGCGCGCACTCGCTCTGGAACACGGCGGCGCCCTGGGCGGCAAGCGTTTGATCGATGGGAAATGGATAGGCCGGCGGCTGCACCTGGCTGATGAAGTTCTGGATGCGCCGCAGGCTCGACATCGATCGAGGATCGGTCGCGTTCCACTTCGCGAAGTCACGATCGACCCACTTCATCGTGGCGCCGTCGCCGAGCGCGGATGACAGCACGACTTCCTGCAGCGTGTCGTTCAGCCCGTCCCAGTGGAACGCGTAGCCCGTGTGCCGCGCGAGATTCCACACCGGCTCCATGTCGGAGTTGCCGATCGTCTGGTCGACCGGCTGCTTCAGGATCGAGAACTTGACCGGGTTGAACGGATCGATCCGGCCGCGGCCCCAGTCGGTGCGGGCGTCCATCCAGGCGTCGCGATCGCGAAGCTGGAGGATCGCGCGGCGTGTCTGGGGCACGATCACGAAGCGATAGACCAGGCGATCGACGAGCGACAGGCGCGTGTTCTTCGCGATCTCGCCCAGGATCGTATCGGCCGTGAAGCGCGGGTCGGACGCGCACGCGAAGAGGAACCGCAGGTACTCCTGCTCACCCGTCTGGTGCGACGGACCGGCCGGCACGATCGTCGGCACGGCATCGGGCCGCGTGCGGAACGTCGCCGTGTGGCACATCGCGCAGTTGATCCCCACGCGCGGAAATCCAACCGTGACCTTCGAGAAGCCGACCGGCATTTCCTGGCCGTCTTTGCCCGGCATCCCGAGCGCCGCGTAGCCGCCCGGGCGCGGCAGGTGATCCGGGAACACACGCGGCAGCACGAGCCAGATCCAGTACGGCACGCCCTGCTCCGCCTCGGTGCCGATCGATCCGAAGAGGAAGTGATCTTCGTCGGACGCGAAGTACGGCGCGGGCGCTTCGCGGAAGAACTCGACGTAGGTGAACCACGCGCCGCCGGCGATGACGACGATGAGCGCGATGAGGAGGACGAGGCGTCTGGTCGTCATGCGAGTGACGGCCGGCTCGTGGGCGCCGGCGCGACGCGCGGCGGCAGGCCACGCGCGAGCAGGATGGCTTCAGGCACGAGGAACACGAGATCGAAGTACCCCATCGGCCGATACACCGCGGCCTGGAAGCCAAGAAAGAAGACGACGCCGGCCAGTCGCGCACCGACGGCCGACCAGGCGGTGGCGCGGTAGCGGACCGGATCGATCCCGGCCGGCATGTAGAAGACGCTGAGCAACAGCAGCAGCCACGCCGCAAAGCGCGGCCACAGCAGCGGCGTCGCCGGCGGCAGACCCGCGAACGCGATCAGCCGATCGGGCGCGACGAGCACCGGAACGGCGAGCGCGACGTTCGCGGCGATGCCGATCCACAACACGCGCTTGAACCATCGCAGTGTGCTGGCTGTCTGCATGGAGGCCTGTCTCTCCGTGGAGCCCCGACCCTCAGGGTCGGGGGGAACCGGAACGCTTGCCCCCTGGGCCTGAAGGCCCAGGGCTCCACAAACAAAATCCCCGTGTCGTCTTCTTTGCAGTGCGCTGGGGCCCCACCCCCAGCGCTACGGCGCTTCGCCGCCCTCGCTGCGCTCGGGGGCTTGCGGTGTCATCTTTATTTAGTCCACTCTTCGCGATCTTCGCGATCGTCGCGTGAGGCCTCCGTCGTCAGAACGTCTTGAGATACTCCACGAGCGCGCGCTTGTCGTCGGGCGGCAGCGATGTCCCGTACAGATGGCCGCCGTTGCCGTTGCCCTCGATCGACGTGTCGTACCGGAAGAACGTCCGCCCGTCGAGCGTGGGCATCGTCCAGACGAAGCCGCCGTCGGCCTGGTCGTAGACGTCATTCCCGCGATAGAACGCGGAGGGCCGATCGGCGGGTGCGTCGAGCAGCGCGCGGAGCGTCGGCACCGATCCGTTGTGCAGGTACGGGGCGCGCGCCCAGATGCCGTCGAGCGGCTGGTTCGCGTAGCCATCCGTCTTGCGGAAGTGGCTGAAGCGATACGTCGAATCCGGATAGAGCCCGTACTGGTTGTCGGCAAAGACGGCCGTGTACGAATCCAGGCGATGACGGTCCGTACCGATCTCGTCGATCGGCGTGATGAGCCCGACGCGCGCGCCGGTCTTCACGCCCTCGCGGAAGCGGGCGTCGGCGTGGCAGTCGATGCAGTACTGCGCGTAGATCGACGCACCGCGCGCGGCCAGCGTCTGGTCGATCGCGAACGGGTACTTCGGCGGCGGCAGCGTCCAGATCCAGTCGCGAATGCGCTGGAGCGATGCGTGATCGACGGTCACGGGCGTCACGCCCGCGCCGAGCGCCGCGCTGAGGTTGCGCTCGTCGACCGACGTGTTGTCGCCGTCCCAGTGCAGGTGCATGCCCTCGCGCGGCTGCTGATTCCAGAGCGACGGGAAGTCCGCCGCGCCGATGCGCTCGCTCGCCGGCAGCGCGGCGAGGTCCCAGTTGAACTGGACGGCCTTGTACGGATTGAACGTGTCGACGCGCCCGCGGCCCCAGTCCGGCACGCGACCGTCGAGGAGCGGCGCAATGCGATTGCGGAGCGCGAGCGTCTGCAGCTTCAACCGATCGATGAGGCCCGCGCGCAGGAGCGCACGCTCGAAGAGTGATGGCCCGCCGGCTTTCGGCAGCCGCCCGCGGACGGCATCGGCCGTCAGCCGATTGTCGAGCGTGCAGTCGATGACGAACTGGACGGCCTTCTGCAAATCGAGCGTGTTGGCCGGCATCCCGAGCACGATCGTCGGCGCGGCCGTCGGCGAGGCACGCACCGTGTTCGTGTGGCAGAGCGCGCAGTTGAACCCGACCTGATCGATCCCGAGCCGCCGCCGGCGGCCGACGCCCACCGGCAGATCGTGTCCGGGTTCCATGACGAAGCCCAGCGACGCGTAGCCGCCCGGCAGCTTGTCGCGGCAGACCGACGGCAGCGCCTGGAACACCCAATACGGCGGCAGCGCACCGCCGACCGGCGCGAGCAGCGACACGCCCGGCTCGCTGCCAATCGATCCGTATTTGAAGTGCTCGACGATGTCCGAGTAGGTCACCGGCCGATCGACCGAGATCGACACCGCCACCCACATCGCACCTGCGACAAAGACGACGAGCGCGGCCCAGAGCGCCCAGCGCACGACGCTGCGGCACGTCGTCCAGAACGACGATCCGGCCATGACGCGCTCCAGATCAGACAAAGGCCGGCGGATCGAACACCGACATGATCTGGGCGAGCATCGCCTCGCGACTCGCGAAGCGGCTTTCCTCGTAGCAGCCGATCGGGTGCTCGACCACGTGGACGAGGCACTTGTTGCAGTAGGTGCAGGGCTTCTCCGCGCGATCGCGGCCGGCGGCGAACTGCTGCACGAGGTCATTGTTGGCGACGAGCGGCCGCGCCATGCTCACCGCGTCCGTGTCGCCGCGATCGATCGCGGCGCGGATGACCGACGCCGTCTGGAAGCCGCCCGTGCAGACGACGGGCACGGTCACGGCCTGCTTGATGGCGCGCGCGTCGGGCAGGAGCGCGCCCTCGATCTTGTCGGCCGGCACGCCGGCGTCGAGCCATGCCTTGCGAAATGCGGCGCCCGTCACCTTGCCGCGAAACAGCAACAGGTTTCTGAACGTGTCGTGACCGCTCGAGGCGAGCTGCTCGTACGTCTGGCCGAGCACGTCGATCGGCAGGTCAGCGCCGGCCGGATTCTTCGGGTGCGGGAACGAGCTGCCGGTCGACACGTGAATCGCGTCGACGCCGGCCGCGACGAGCCACTGACACACCTGGATGGATTCGTCGATCGTGTTGCCGGCCTTTTCGAGCCGCAGCTTGAGGAACAGCAGGTCGTTCGCGTGCTCGACCGCGCTGATCTTCATCTGCAGATGGAAATCGCGTCCGACGCGCGCGCGGATCGCCTTGACGATGTCGACGACGAAGCGAGCGCGGTTCTCGAGTGAGCCGCCGTACTCGTCCGTGCGGTCGTTGATCGCCGAGCTCAGGAACTGCGTGATGAGATAGCCGTTCGCGCCGTGCACCTCGACGCCGTCGAGCCCCGCGTCGCGCGCGCGTCGCGCGCCCTCGGCGAACGCGGCGACCGTGTCCTTGATGTCCTGGGGCGTCATGCGCGTGCACTCGAAGCCGTGCAGCGGATCGCGCGTGTCGGTCGAGCTCAGGCCGATCGGATACTCGATGCCGGGGATGTCGCGCTGCCGGCCGCCGTGGCTGAGCTGCAGGATGTACTTGCAGTCGTGCTGGTGGACCGCTTCGCCGACCTTGCGCCAGAACGGCGTCGTCCGATCGCTGTGGATCGTCGCGTAGTTCGGCATGATGCGGCCGATGATGAGCACGGGCACGTAGGACGAGATGATCGCGCCGACGCCGCCCTTGGCGAACTTCAGCTCCCAGTTGAGCCGGGCCTGCGTGCCCGTGCCGTCGTAGTTGTCGAGGCGTCCGGCGATGTTCGACCGAAAGACGCGGTTCTTGACGGTGAGATTCCTGAACGCGAGCGGCTGGAAGATCGCATCGGACATGGCGACACCTCGGACGGGCTTTCGCCGAATGAAACGGTCTTACCGAACACCGCGAACGACGCCGCGAGACGCCCCACGTCCTCGGAGGAACGAGGGAGCAGCGGCATGCGGCCTCCCCTCGTGTGGGAGGCAAATGCTGGGAGGAGCGGCGACATTCAAGCACACCCACCGTTTGAGAGCAAGGCCGTGCTACTCTACGCGGCACCCCAGCAGCAGGAGACCCGGGCATGGCCCCTCGATCCTGGTCGTCGCGTCTGAAGGTCGTCCGTTCGGCCGCGGCGGCCGCGATCCTCGCGGCGCTCGCCGGCTGCTCGCATCCCGGTGTCCCCGGCCATGTCGAAGACGAAGCGTTGCGTGCGGGACGCACGGTCGCGTCGTTTCCCCCGGCCGACGAGGACTACTTCCATGACATGGACGGCGGCGTCACGCTCGATCGCGGCGACGTCATGGGCCGGAACATGTGGCTCGTCTGGACGGGCGGCAACGATCGGTTCTGGGATGAAATCTCCGCGACGAGCTTCGGCACGCTCGATCTGCTGAAGACGATCTCGTCGCACTCGACGCTGCCCTACACGCGCGACACGCGCTGGACGTACCTCGGACTCGTCAACGAGCCGTGCTACACCAAACCGACCGGCCCGGATCCCAATCACTTCGGCCTCTGGATCGATCAGCGCGATCCGTCGTGCGCGCCCGATCCGTTTGCCGACGCGACGAAATATCCGGGCGTCCGCCTCGGCGCGCGCGGCACGACCGTGCCCGTCGGGTCGTACTATGGCGAGCCCACCGGCATCGTCGGGCTGCGGCTCTTCCCGAATCCGGCGTTCGACGAGAAGGCCAAACGGAACTGGAACGCGGAGCGCTACTACCGCGATCCGAGCTACTACCTCTCGCGCGATCTCGTGAAGCCGTATCGCGTCGGGATGTCGTGCGCGTTCTGCCACGTCGGGCCCAATCCCATCCACGCGCCGGCCGATCCCGAACATCCGGCGTGGGCCGATCTCAGCTCGAACGTCGGCGCGCAGTACTTCTGGGTGGATCGCATCTTCAACTGGCAGGGCGACCTCAACAAGGGCAGCTACTTCTACCAGCTCTTTCACACGTCGCGGCCCGGATCGCTCGACACGTCGCTCGTCTCGAGCGACAACATCAACAACCCGCGCACGATGAACGCGGTCTACGACCTGCCGGCGCGCATGGCGCTCGCGCGCCAGTTCGGCCGCGAGACGATCGCGGGCGGCGAGCGCGACAACCGGCAGTTCAACGACTACGTCCCGGCGACCGATCCGCTGGCCGCGTTCTTCACGCCGCCCGGCACCGTGTGGACGCCGCGCGTGCTCAAGGACGGGTCGGACTCGGTCGGCGCACTCGGCGCGCTCAATCGCGTCTACCTGAACAGCGGCCTCTTCAGCGAGGAGTGGCTGCTGCACTTCCAGCCGCTCATCGGCGGCC
>CALFMR010000150.1 GCA_937880585.1 uncultured Acidobacteriota bacterium | reverse complement strand
ATCAACGCCATTGAGACGAAGAAATACGATCCGAGCCTGCCGCTGGCGTTCAAGATCGCCCGGCTTTTCCAGCACGGGACCGGACGTCGATCGCACGGGCACGCCCAGTTCATTCCCAATCACATACGCGAGCGTCGTCTTGCCGAGGCCGGGCGGGCCATACAGCAGGACGTGATCGAGCGCGTCGCCGCGGCCGCGCGCGGCCGCAATCGAGACCTGGAGATTGGCGCGCACCCGCGCCTGGCCGATGTAGTCGTCGAGCGTGCGCGGCCGCAGATTGCTCTCGTACTGCGCGTCGTCATCGCCGCGCGACGCGTTGACGAGGCGCGGATCCTCGGTCATGCCTTGGCCGCTCCCTTCGTCATCGACCGCAGCGCTTCGCGAAGGATGCGCTCGAAATCGGCGTCCTCGCCGGCAGCGCGGACGGCGGCGTCGACCGCGCGATCGACCTGGCCGCGCTGATAGCCGAGATTGACGAGCGCCGACACCACGTCGTCGCGCGTGGACGAAGCCGTCGATGGCGATGCCGGACCTGCCGGCACGGCCGCGTCGTTCGGCAGCCGATCCTTCAGCTCGACGACGAGCCGTTCGGCGGTTTTGCGGCCGACGCCGGGAATGCGCGTGAGTCGCGCGACGTCGGCCTGTCGGACCGCGCGCACGAGGTCGGTCGACTCGATGCCGGAGAGAACGGCGAGCGCGAGCTTCGGGCCGACGCCGCTCGTCGCGATCAGCTTCTCGAAGAGCACCTGCTCGAGCGACGTGCTGAAACCGAAGAGCTGGATCGCGTCCTCGCGCACGTGCGTGTGGATGCGCAGCGCGACGGCCGCGCCCGGCTCGCCGACCGTGTAGAACGTCGACAACGGCACGAGCACGTCGTAGCCGACGCCCGAGACGTCGACGACGAGCCGTTGGAGGTGTTTTTCGAGCAGCGTGCCGGAGAGATGCGCGATCACGGCGTGCGGCGCCGGCCGAGACCGGCAATCTGCGCGTGGCGCCAACTGCGGAGATGACGAGGCGTGCGCGTCGACGAAGGAGTCGCGACAGAAGACGGCGCGGCGCGGTGCGCGTGGCAGATGGCGAGCGCGAGCGCGTCGGCGGCATCGTGCGGCGACGGCGTGCGCTCGAGGCCGAGCAGCAGCGTGACCATCTGCTGCATCTGCGTTTTCTCGGCGCGGCCGTAGCCGGTGACGGCCAGCTTCACTTCAGCCGGCGTGTATTCGACGAGCGGCAGACCGGCTTCCATCACCGCGAGCATGGCGACGCCGCGCGCGTGACCGAGCAGGAGCGCGCTTCGCGCGTGGCGGGCGTGAAAGAGATTTTCGAGCGCGACACAGTCGGGCGCGGCGGCGCGCAGCTTGTCGAGGAGGCCATCGTGAATGGTGCGGAGCCGGTCGGGAAAGCTGGCGCGGGACGGACCGGAGACGACACCGCACGCGACCAGGCGGTGCCGCGTCCCGTCGGTCTCGACACAGCCGTAACCGGTGCGGACCGACCCGGGATCGATCCCGAAGATCCTCACGCCAAGGAGGCCTCGATTTCCTTTTCCTCGATGTCGAAGTTCGACCAGACGTTCTTCGTGTCGTCGTGATCTTCGAGCACGTCCATCAGCTTGAGCATCTGCTGCGCGGCGCGGCCTTCGAGCTTGATGTAGTTCTGCGGCACCATGGCGATGCTCGCCGACTCGGGCTCGATGCCGAGGGCCTTGACGGCTTCGAGCACGGCGTTGTGCGCGTCGGGTGCGGAGACCACTTCCCAGTTGTCGCCGTCGTCGCGCATGTCGTCGGCGCCGGCGTCGAGGACGGCGTTCATCAGCGTGTCCTCGGCGACCTTGTCCTTGGCGATCGCGATGACGCCCTTCTTGTCGAACATCCACGCGACGCTGTTGGCCTCACCGAGGTTGCCGCCGTACTTCGAGAACGCGTGACGGATCTCGCTGACGGTGCGGTTGCGGTTGTCGGTGAGCGTTTCGACGATGACGGCGGCGCCGCCGGGGCCGTAGCCCTCGTAGGTCACCTCGTCGTAGGTCACGCCTTCTTCTTCGCCCGTGCCGCGGCGGATGGCCCGCTTGATGTTGTCGGCGGGCATGTTGACCTGTTTGGCGTCGGCGATGACGGTGCGCAGGCGCGGATTGCTGTCCGGATCGCCTCCGCCGTTGCGCGCGGCGACGGTCAATTCCTTGATGATGCGCGTGAAGACCTTGCCGCGCTTGGCGTCAGCGGCGCCCTTCTTGTGCTTGATCGTATGCCACTTGGAATGGCCCGACATTACTCACTCTCTTTCGAGGCTCATCCAGTCGGGAGCCTCACGTTCGTCATCGAAGTGGAGGAAAAATCTTAACACGCGGCCCGGCGCTTTCCGGCCAGGACGAGCCACACGGTCGACGCGACGTCGAGCCGTCCGCCGTCGTAGCTGCCGGCCGTCGACAGGACGCGGAAACCGACCCGATCGAGCCGGGCGGTCAGCGCCGGGAGGGGAACGGTGCGGAAGGCCAGCGAGAACCGCCGCGTGCGCGTCCGGCCCGCGCGCCGCTCGACGAACTCCTCGTCGAACATCGTCACGCCCCTCCGCCGATCCTGGCGCGCGGTCTCGACGAGCGTGACCGTGCCGCCGCCGGCCATCGGCCCGCTGAGCCGTACCTGACGATGATATTCCGACCAGGCCGGGAGATCAGGGACGAGATCGATCGCGATCAGACCGCCGCGGCGGAGCACGCGATTGGCCTCGGCGAGCGCGGCGTCCAGGTCGGCGTCCGAGAGAAGCGACTGCAGCATGCCGTAGGTCGCGAGGACGACGTCGAAGGACGCGCGGCGGAAGGGCAGATGGCGGATGTCGCCGCGGAGGATGGCCGGACGGCTCGCGGCGGGCAATCGGCGCAGGCGAGTACGGGCGCGAGCGAGCATGGGCGCCGAGAGATCGATGCCGGTCACATCAGCGCCGGCGCGCGCGAGCGGCGCGAGCAGGCGGCCGGTGCCGCAGCCGAGCTCCAGCGCGCGACCCGGATGATCGGCGACGAGACGACGCCAGAAGGGGACGTCCTGGCGGCCGAGCGTGCGCGCGTTTTCCCAGTCGTAGAAGTCGGCGTAGGCGTCCCAGCCGGAGGTCGAGGCCGGTTTTTTCTGAGCTCCCTGGGCCTGAAGGCCCAGGGCTCCAAGCAGGTTTGTGGAGCCCCGGGTCTTTCGCCTTCGCCCGCTTCTGTCGGAGCCCTGGGTCTTCAGACCCAGGGAGACACGCCGGCGGGTCAGTCGGACACCGCCAGTTCGCCGGGCAGAATCGGCCGCGTGCGCGGGAGCCGGCCGCGGCGCGCGAGGTGGCCGAACGCGCCGAGCAGGCCCCAGAAGACGACGAGCTTGAACATGTCGGAGCCGCGGCTGATGGGCAGCACCTTCCAGAGGAACCAGAGAATCGGCTGCGCTACGCACACGGCCCACGCGGCGCCGTAGAAATAGCGCCGCTCGTGGCCTTCGCCTTGCGTCGACCGTCTCACACGCGGCAGCAGGCCGAGCGCGCCGAGCAGCCAGCAGGTGCCGGCAATCGGGAAATAGCCGGCGTGATAGATCGCGGCCGTGCGCCAGACGCCATGCAGGACCGCGTCGACGAGCGCCGCGGAGTTGAGGACGGCGTAGGCGATGATCTCGCTCCAGGCCAGCGTGTAGCAGACGCGGCGGTAGATGGGATTGGGGCGGTCCTCGCTGAAACGCAGGATGTAGGGCGCCGGCTCGACACCGGGCAGCTTGCCCGCGAGACCGGCCAGCCCCGTGCCGGCGAGCACGGCCGCGAGCCACAGCAGCATGCCGCGCGAAGGCCCGTGCGCGAAGAGCTGAAAGGTGACCGGCCCGGGCGCGATGAAGAAGACGAAAATCCAGATCGGCCAGTGTGACAGCCGGTAGGTCGGTTTATTGCGCGCGCGAAACGTCCGGTCGCTCGCGAGCTCGACGCGTACCGCATGGCCGTGGCGTCGCTCGTAGGACGGCGGCAAGATCGATCGCACAGCCGAGTATTGTAAGACATGCCCTTTTCAGAGGATCTGACGGGTGCGCTGGTGATGGCGCCGATGACGAAGGGCTCGAATCTGCCCTATCGGCGGCTGTGCGTCGAGCTTGGCGCGCGGGTGCTCGTGAGCGAGATGGTCGTGGCGCGGCGGTTGAAGCAGCGGCGGAAGAGCGAGTTCGCGCTCATCCGGCGCGCGCCGGACGAGCCGTGCTTCGGCGTCCAGCTCGCGGGGAATCAGCCGGACGAGATGGCCTGGGCGGCGGCGCTCGTCGAGAGCCGCGGGGCGGACTTCATTGATCTCAACCTCGGCTGCCCCATCGATCACTTCACGCGCATGGGGCTCGGCGCGGCGCTCGCGCGGCAGCCGAAACGCGTGGCACGCACGGTTGAAGCGATGCGGCTTGCGGTCGGCGTGCCGGTCACGGTGAAGATCCGGCTCGGGTGGAACGCGACGAGCCGCAACTACCTCGATCTTGCGCGCGCCATCGTCGATGCGGGCGCTGCAGCGCTGACCGTTCACGGGCGCACGCGTGAAGCGCGCTATCGGCATCCGGCCGACTGGGACGCGATTGCCGAGGTCGCGGCCGCCGTGCCCGTACCGGTCATCGGCAACGGCGACCTGCTGTTTCCGCACGAAATCGCCGATCGACTCGCCTCGTCCGGCTGCGCGGCCGTGATGAGCGCGCGTGGCGTTCTCATCAAGCCGTGGCTCTTCCGCGAGATGACGACGGGCTACGAGGACATCACGGCGGAGGCGCGGCTCGCGATCTACCGGCGCTACGTCGATCTCGCGCTCGCGCATTGGGGCGACGACGACCACGGACGAACGCGGGCGCGGGAGTTCCTGCGCTGGCATCTCGGTTTCTGGGTGCGCCACGCGCGCCGGCGCGCGGACGGCACGTGGCCGGGCATGCAGGAGCGCGAACCCGACTTCGCGCCGCGGTCTCCGCTCGAAGCGCTGCTCGCGCGCACCGACGACGCGGCGCTCGACTACATGGCGGATCGCCTGCTCGCGCAGGACGCGCTGGATGATCCGCCAGCGGTGGGCGCGGCCGCGACGGCGCCTGAAGTGACGGAAGCCGGCTGAGGCCGCGACGCTCGTCCATCTCCGGTCAACATCGGCCCATGCGCGGGGCGCATCGGAGCATTGCTCCGCGCGCGTTTCCCGGATATCGTTTTCCCGTTGTGCCCGCAACAACGTCTTCGCTTCCCGCTCAACGCCGGTTTGGCGAGACGACCCGTCGCGACAACTGGTGGCTCCAGCCGCTGGTCGTCTTCCTGGGCCTGTCCGCCTTCATCGTCTACTCCACCTGGGCCGGATACACGAACGCGTACTACGAGTACGGTCCGTATCTGTCCCCGATGTACTCGCCGCTGCTCTTCGGCCCGTCGCCGCATTCGTGGTTCGGCGGACCCGCGCAGCCGGGGTGGTGGCCGCCGTTCCTGCACTACTCGGCCGCGGCGCTGATCCTGTGGGGGCCGGCCGGCTTCCGGTTGACGTGCTACTACTACCGCGGCGCGTACTACAAGGCGTTCTGGCTCGACCCGGCGAACTGCGCGGTCGGTGAGCCGCGCAAGACCTATCTCGGCGAGCGGTGGTTCCCGCTCGTCATGCAGAACATCCACCGCTACTTCCTCTACGTCGCGGTCATCATCATCGGCATCCTGACGTTCGACGCGTGGACGGCGATGTGGTTCCCGGCCGACGGCTCGATGGTGCTCACGGCCGGCGCGCCGACGACGTTCGGGATTGGCGTCGGGACGATCGTCATGGCGCTCAACGCGGTGTTCCTCGGCTGCTACACGTTCGGCTGCCACTCGCTGCGGCACCTGGTCGGCGGCGTGCTCGACGTGATGTCGGGCAAGCCCATCCGCAAGAACGCCTACGCGTGCGTGAGCTGCCTGAACCGCTGGCACATGAAGTGGGCATGGACGAGCCTCATCTGGGTCGGCTTCACGGACTTCTATATCCGCATGTGCGCGATGGGCGTCTGGCACGATTGGCGTTTGTTTTGAGGGGCACGCACTAACGAAGTTGACACCGCGAGCCCCCGAGCGGAGCGAGGGCGGCGAAGCGCCGTAGCGCGGGGGTGGGGCCCCGCGCATTGCAAAGAAGATGACCCCGAGTTGACCGCATGAACTATCCCATCATCGAACACGACGTGTTGGTCATCGGCGCGGGCGGCGCGGGGTTGCGCGCGGCCATCGAGGCGTCGGCGCAGGGCGCGTCGGTCGGCGTCATCACGAAGTCGCTGCTCGGCAAGGCGCACACCGTCATGGCCGAAGGCGGCATGGCGGCGGCGATGGGCAACGTCGACGACCGCGACAACTGGCGC
The DNA here is from genome assembly GCA_937880585.1 of uncultured Acidobacteriota bacterium. Lineage (GTDB taxonomy): Bacteria > Acidobacteriota > Vicinamibacteria > Vicinamibacterales > SCN-69-37 > CALFMR01. Next base: position 1,623 of record CALFMR010000150.1, on the reverse strand, counting down.
GTGCACTTCGCCGACACGATGCGCGGCGGCTACTACCTGAACAACTGGCGGATGGTCGAGCACCACGCCAAGGAAGCGCCCGAGCGCGTGCGTGAGCTCGAGGCGTGGGGCGCGGTCTTCGATCGGACGAAAGACGGCCGCATCCTTCAGCGCAACTTCGGCGGCCATCGGTATCCGCGGCTCGCGCACGTCGGCGACCGCACGGGACTCGAGCTCATCCGTACGCTCCAGGATCACGGCGTCCATCGCGGCATGGACGTCCACATGGAGCACACGGTCGTCACGCTCCTCATGGACAGTGGACGCGTCGCGGGCGCGGTCGCCTACGATCGCGAGCGCGGCCGTTTCAAAGTCTTCCACGCCAAGGCCGTCGTCATCGCGACGGGCGGACTGGGACGCGCGTTCAAGATCACGAGCAACAGTTGGGAGTACACGGGCGACGGCTACTCGCTCGCGTATCAGGCCGGCGCCGCGCTTCAGGACATGGAGTTCATCCAGTTCCATCCAACGGGGATGGTCTGGCCGCCGAGCGTGAAAGGCATCCTCGTCACCGAAGGTGTGCGCGGCGAAGGCGGGATCCTTCTGAACAACGAAGGCCGCCGGTTCATGTTCGACGACATCCCGGAGAACTACCGGAACCAGACGGCGACCGACGCCGAAGAAGGCTGGCGCTACACGCAGGGCGACAAGTCCGCAAAGCGTCCGCCGGAGCTGCTCACGCGCGACCACGTCGCGCGGTGCATCATGCGCGAAGTCAAGGCGGGACGCGGCAGCCCACATGGCGGCGTGTTCCTCAACATCGCGTGGATCAAGGAAAAGCTGCCGAACGCGGCCGATCACATCAAGCGCAAGCTGCCGAGCATGTACCACCAGTTCAAGCAGCTCGCGAACCTCGACATCACCGAGGTCCCGATGGAAGTCGGTCCGACGACGCACTACACGATGGGCGGGATCCGGGTGGACGGCGACTCGCAGATGTCGACCGTGCCGGGACTCTTCGCCGCGGGCGAAGCGGCGGCCGGCCTGCACGGTGCGAATCGGCTCGGCGGCAATTCGCTGTCGGACCTCGTCGTCTTCGGCAAGCGCGCGGGGGAACACGCGGCGGGCTTTGCGAAGGAGCACGGCGCGACGACGATCGACGAGGCGGCGGTGGACGCGGCGGTCACGGCCGCGCTGGCGCCGTTCGAGCGCGGCGCGTCGGGCGAGAATCCCTACGCCGTTCAGCACGATCTCCAGGACCTGATGCAGAGTCACGTCGGCATCGTCCGCCAGGAAGGCGAAATGCGCGAGGCGCTCGACAAGCTCGGCGGCCTGCGTGCGCGCGCGGCAAAGGCGGGCATCAGCGGCAACCGCGAGTACAACAACGGCTGGCACACAGCCCTCGACCTGCACAATCTGCTGACGGTGTCGCAGGCGATTGCGACGGCCGCCGTCGAACGCAAGGAAAGCCGCGGCGCACACTTCCGCGAGGACTACCCGTCGAAGTCCGACGAGTTCTCGACGTTCAACTTCGTCATCCAGAAGGGCGCCGACGGCGAGATGACGCTGACGCGCGTGCCGATCACGCCGCTGCCGGCCGAGATCTCTCAAGTCATCGAGGAGCATAAATAGCCATGCCCACAC
>CALFMR010000149.1 GCA_937880585.1 uncultured Acidobacteriota bacterium | reverse complement strand
TGCGGCCGGCCTTGACGTCCTCGCTGAAGCGCCAGACGTCGGTGCCCGAACCGATGTCCTGCCCCCGATACTTGCCGTTCAGCATCGGCCCGCCCGAGACGACGAGCGCCGGGATGTCGCAGCTCGACGCGCCCATGATGAGCGAGGGCGTCGTCTTGTCACAACCGCAAAGAAGGATGACGCCGTCGATCGGATTGGCGCGGATCGATTCCTCGACGTCCATGCTCACGAGATTGCGGAAGAGCATCGCCGTCGGGCGCATGTTCGATTCGCCGGTGGACGTGACCGGGAACTCGACGGGCAGACCGCCGGCCTCCCACACGCCGCGCTTCACGTGTTCCGCGATGACGCGGAAGTGCGCGTTGCACGGCGTCAGCTCCGACCACGTGTTGCAGATGCCGATGACGGGACGGCCGTCGAAGACGTCGGCCGGCAGGCCCTGGTTGCGCATCCAACTGCGGTGGATGAAGCCGTCTTTGTCAGGCTTGCCGAACCAGGCCGATGATCGGAAGGAACGTGACTGCTTGTCGTGACTCATGGGACCCGCGTGCGAGGATCGCGTGCCGCGCTCGAGACGCACGATGCGCGGCCGCCAACGCCACAGTGTACTCGCAAAGTCCGCCGCGGCGCATCCCGGTTGCCCGTCGTTGGCGCACCTGTTAGTGTTACCCGTCCGCGCGGACGAGCGGTTTGTCCGCGGCTTGGCCGTCCGGGCCCGGGCCGCGGCGGCGTGACGCGCGGCGGATGAAAGAGAAGGCGCATGGCAACATCCTCCCGGACGGGCCAGACGACCGGCCGTGACGCGCCGACGAACGCGCGCGCGGTCACCGCGCGGCTCGCGCTCGCGCTGGCCGTCATCATGTACATCGACCGCGTGACGCTGTCACAGGCGATGCCCTTCATCAGTGTCGACATCCACCTGACGCCCGTCGAGAAGGGGCTCATCTTCAGCGCCTTCGGCTGGGCGTATGCGATGTTCGAAATCCCCGGCGGGTGGCTGGGCGATCGGCTCGGCTCGCGCCGCGTGCTGATGCGCATCGTCATCTGGTGGTCGTGCTTCACGGCGGCCACGGGGCTGGTCTGGAACTGGACGTCGCTGCTCATCTCGCAGACGCTTTTCGGCGTCGGCGAGGCGGGCGCGTTTCCCAATCTCACGCGCGTGCTCGCCACGTGGCTGCCCAAGCAGGAACGCGAACGCGCGCAGGCGCGTCTCTGGCTCGCGAGCCGGTGGGGCGGCGCGCTCACGCCGCTGTTGGTCATCGCGCTGCTCGACTACGTGCACATCTCGTGGCGCATCGTGTTCGGCCTCTTCGGTCTGCTCGGCGTCGCATGGGCCGTCGCCTTCTATCGCTGGTATCGCGACGATCCCGGCACGCATCCCGCCGTCAACGCCGCCGAGCTCGCCCTGCTGCCGCCGCGGCGCGAGACGGCGACCGTCCACGGGTTTCCCTTCCGTCAGCTCGTGAGCCACAGCTCCGTGCTGTTGCTCTGCGCGCAGTACGCCTGCCTGGCCTACGGCTGGTGGTTCTACGTCACCTGGCTGCCGACCTATCTGCGCACCGCGCGCCAGACCACGCTGCAAATGAACGTGCTGCTGCTCGCGCTGCTCACGGGTCTGCCGCTGCTGCTCGGCGGGGTCGGGTGCCTGGTGTCGGGCGCGGTCGGGCCGCGACTCGCGCGGCGTCTGGGCAGCGTCATCCTCGCGCGGCGGATCATCGCCATCACGGGCTTCGTCGGCGCGTCGCTGTCGATCGTCGTCTTCACCCGCGTCTACGACCCGGTGCAGGCGATGTTCGTGCTGGGAATGGCTGGCTTCTTCAACGACTTCGTCATGCCGCCGGCCTGGGCGGGGACGATGGACGTCGGCGGCCGTTACGCGGGGACGGTGTCGGGCGCGATGAACATGGTCGGCGGGATCGCCGGCGCGTCGTCATCGGCGTTCGTCGGGTTCCTGTTGAACTGGACGGGGCAGAACTGGACGCTCGCGCTCTACATCTCGGCCGCGATCTACATGCTCGGCGCCGTGTGCTGGCTGTTCCTCGATCCGCATACGCCGATCGAGCAGCCGGAACTGGAAGCAGCCGCCGCCTGAAGGTGCGTGGTCCTGGCTGGGTTCCGGCCTCCCCTGGGCCTGAAGGCCCAGGGCTCCACGAAGGACAGAAAATTGATGCGCCCGTGGGGCTTTCAAGCCCCGCCGGGCGCCTCCTAGCACCGGGAACCCCGAAACCCGGAACCTGGAACCGACTCGGCTTTTCTCTCGAGCTTTACCACACCGACCAGCCGCCGTCGATGACGAGCGACGTGCCGGTCATGTACGACGTCGCGTCCGAGGCGAGGAAGAGCGCGACGCCGCCGAGCTCGTGCAGTTCGCCCCAGCGGCCCATCGGCACTTTCGCGACGAACTCCTTGTATTTGACGGGATCCTCGATGAGCGGACGATTCATTTCGGTCGCGAACACGCCCGGGCAGATGGCGTTGACCGTCACGCCGCTGCCGGCGAACTCGAGCGCGAGCACGCGCGTGAGACCCTCGACGCCCGACTTCGACGAGCAGTAGGGTGCGCGGCCGGCGAGCGCGATGTGCGCGAGCACGGACGCGAGGTTCACGATGCGTCCCCATCCGCGCTTGGCCATCTTCGGTCCGACGGCGCGCGCGCAGAGGAACGGTCCCTTCAAGTTCGTGTCGATGACCGTGTCCCAGTCCGTCTCGCTGAGGTCGGTGACCGAGCCGCGGATGTTCGTGCCCGCGTTGTTGACCAGGATGTCGATCGGGCCGAGCGAGCGTTCGACGTCGGCAACGAGCCGGTCGACGTCGCCGGGCGACGTCACGTCGGCGGTGAAGCCCTGCACGCGGCGTCCCGTGGCGGCGGCGATCTCGGTGACCGCTTCGTCCAAGCTCGCACGCGATCGGCTGGCGAGCGCGATGTCGGCGCCCGCCTGGGCGAACGCGTCGGCGATGACGCGACCCAGTCCGCGGCCGCCGCCGGTAATCAGGGCGACGCGCCCGTTCAATCGAAATGCCTCGAGCACATGCCGTTCTGTCACGCGGAGTCCTCCGTCTTTCCAGCGCGCGTGCCGTCACAGCCGATCGGCCGAGGCGCGCCAGCCCGTTATCGTCTCACGAGCGTACTGGCGGCGGAAAGCGTTGGATGGGACGTGTCCGGGCGAACGAAGACGGTCCGTGGAGCCCTGAGCCTTCAGGCTCAGGCGGACAACCGCGTGTCCCCTGGGCTTGAAAGCCCAGGGCTCCACAGAAACTAATGCGCCGGGACGAAGACCGAGAGGATGCGCCGAAGGCGCCTCCGTCGTTCGAAGTTCGAAATTCGAAGTTCGAAGTTGACGTCAGTTCCCCATGTGGAACCCGCTCTCCTCGAGGTCCTTCAGCCCCACGTGCGCGGCGTCTTCCTCGACGATGCGTCCGTCGAAGAGGTGGATGGAGCGCTCGGCGATCTTCGCGTAGCGCGGGTCGTGCGTGACCATGCAGATCGTCGCGCCCTCGCCGTGCAGCTCGCGGAGCAGATCCATCACGGACTCGCCGTTCTTCGAGTCGAGGTTGCCCGTCGGCTCGTCGGCGAGCAGGATCGACGGCGACCCGGACACGGCGCGCGCGACGGCCACGCGCTGCTGCTGACCGCCGGAGAGCTGGCTGGGCAGGTGCTTGGCGCGGTGCGACATCCCGACCTTCTCGAGTCCGGCCATCACGCGCTCCTTGCGCTCGGCCGCCTTCATGCCGCGATAGGTGAGCGGCAGCTCGACGTTCTCGTAGACAGTGAGATCGCCGATGAGGTTGAAGCTCTGGAAGATGAACCCGATCTCGCGGTTGCGCACGCGCGCGCGTTCCGAGAGCGGGAGGTCGGCCACCGCGCGTCCGTTGAGCGTGTACCCGCCTTCGCTTGGCGTGTCGAGCAGGCCGAGGATCGAGAGCAGCGTCGACTTGCCGCAGCCCGACGGCCCCGCGATCGAGATGTACTCGCCGCGCTGGATTTCCAGATGGATGCCGGCGAGGGCGTGCGTCTCGACCTCGTCCGTGTAGAAGACTTTCGTCACGCCGTCGAGCTGGATGAGCGTCTCACTGCTGGTCATGGGCACTCCCTCTGAAGGCCGCGAGCCTAGAGCCTAGTTCAGCCGCACGCGATTGAACGCGTCGTATTGCGACATGTCGGACAGGATGACCTCGTCGCCTTCCTTGAGGCCGTCGACGATTTCCACGTACTGCACCGCGCGCCGCCCGATCTTGACCGGCACGCGCACCGCTTCGGTTCCACCCGGCAGCACCTTGAACAGCGTGATCGTGCTGTTCTCCTGGCCGAAGGCCGGGCTCTCGACATACAGCGCGTCGGCGACGCGCTCGAGCTGGATCGTGCCGTCCACGCTCAGGTCCGGCCGCGATCCGGCCGGCAGCGGGCCGTCGAGCGTGACGTCGACGCCGACCGTGCCGCTTTCGGCCGCCGGGTCGATGCGCGAGACGTGCCCCGGCACGTGGCCGTTGCGCGTGTCGATGTCGGCCGGCAGGCCGATCTTCAGGTCGCGCGTGAGCGTCTCCGAGATGCGCACTTCCGCCTTGAGGTGCGTCGGGTCCGACACGCGGATGAGGTTCGTCCCGGGCGCCACCTGCTGGCCGACTTCGACGCTCACGACCTGAAGCTGGCCCGACATGTCGGATTTCACCCGCAGGTCGTCGAGCTGCTGGCGCAGCCGGTCGTACTCGGCCTGCCGTTGGTTGACCGCCGCTTCGTCGGGCGCGAGCTGCAGCGCCTCGTTCTTCTCGGCGCTCTCGAGCTGCTGCTCGGCCAGGTCGTACGCGTTCTTCGCGCGGGCGACGGCCGCGTCCTTTTGCTTGACGACGAAGTCGGCGACGAGGCCTTCCTCGCCAAGCGTCTTGTTCGACTCGAGCTCGCTCTGGGCGATCTGAAGATCCGATTTGGCGTTCGCGACGGCCATCTGTTGCTGCAGCCGCGTGGTCGCCAGCGTCGCCTTTTCATTGGCGAGCTGCGCGACGGCCGTCTTCCAGTCGAGCTCGGCGCTCTTGACGCTTTGCGTGAGATCGGGATTGCTCAGCTCGAGGACGACCGTGCCGGGCGCGACCTGCGCGCCGGGGCGGAGCACAATCTTCTCGACGCGGCCCGAGGTCGTCGCCGGGATCCAGCGGATGTCTTCGGGTACGAGCGTGCCGGCGCCGCGGACTTCGCGAACGAAGGGACCGCGTTTGACCTTGTTGATCCAGAGCGTGCTGCGGGCGTTCGCAATGCTCGGGGCTGCCGGCTTCAGCCGCGAAACCGCCACGCTGATGGCGATGACCGCGACCGCCCCGACCCCGAGCAGGATGCCCCGGCGAATCTTCTTACGTCGGAGAATGGCGGGATCGCGCTTGACGTCCATAGGTGACTCTTGGACTATGCAAGATCGGCGGCCAACACGGCGGATCGACGCAACTGGCGCTCCTCGAACGACTTGACGGTCCCGGCGAGATCGGCCGGCGCGTGCGGCCGGCGCGGTTTCGGGAACGGCGAATCCCACGGACTGGACCGCGGCGCGTTTGACGACCCGGTCCACCAGGGAGTTTGACGGCAAACGGTCGCGTGTAGTTTATCGATGGCCCATTCTATGCCCGACGGACCCTTGCTGGAACAGCTCGGATGGACGGCCGACCGTGACGCCGAGATGGCGCCGCTCGCCGCGCGCGGGCTGGAACCGGCGCGCGTCTCGCTCGAGCACAACCACGTCTATCGCGTGATCGGCTCGAGCGGCGAGCGGCTGGCCGAGGCCGCCGGCCGGCTCAAGCACCAGGCTGTTGCCCGGCACGCGCTCCCGTCGGTCGGCGACTGGGTGGCCGTCCGGCCGAATTCGGCCGGTCCGCGCGTGCAGATTGCCGCGGTCCTGTCGCGGCGGACGTGGGTGTCGCGGCAGGCCGCCGGCCGCGAGACGGGCGAGCAGATCGTTGCCGCGAATCTCGAGACGGTCCTCGTCACGTTCGGTCTCGACCGTCCCCTCAAAGCCCGCGCCATCGAGCGCTACCTCGTCGTCGGCCGCCGCGGCGGCGCGGTGCCGGTCGTCATCCTCAATAAAGCGGACGTCGCGGAAGAGGACGATCTGTCGGCCGCGATGGGCGAGGCGCGCGAGGCGGCCGGCGATGTCGACGTCCTCGTCGCGAGCTCCCGCACGGGCGCCGGACTCGACGCGATCGAGGCGCGGCTCGGATTCGGACGGACAGTCGCGTTCATCGGACCATCGGGCGCGGGGAAGTCGTCGATAGTCAACCGGCTGCTAGACACCGACACGCTGCCGACCGGCGAGGTCCGCGAGTTGGACGCGCGCGGCCGCCACAC
>CALFMR010000148.1 GCA_937880585.1 uncultured Acidobacteriota bacterium | reverse complement strand
CATACATCGCGGCGCTCCGGCGCAGGCTGTCGCGCAGGATCAGCGCGTCGCGTCGGGCCGGTTGGCGGCGGCTGATGTCGAGCACGTTGCGCACGATGTGATCGATGCGCACGGCGTGACGCTGGATCATGTCGAGCAGTCGGCGATTGCCGGCGTCGAAATCCGATTGCTCGGCCAGCAATTGCCCGGCCTGCGTGATCGCCGACAGCGGATTGCGGATCTCATGCGCGATGTTGGCCGACAGCCGGCCGAGCGCGGCGAGCTTCATCTGCTGGGCCTGTGCCCGCAGCGCGCCAGCGTCTTCGAGCATGATCAGCGTCGGTGCTTGCTCACCCCAGCCGAGGCGCGTGAAGCGCGGCAACAATTCGCGACCGGCCGGGCCGGCAATTGCATCAGTGGCACTGGACGGCGCGTTGCCCTTGCGCCAGTCGAGCAGCGCCGCGGCGAACGCGTCGTGGAAGATCTCGTAGCGATCGGACGAGTCGAGATGCCGGAGCAGACGCGCCTCGGCGAGGGCCTGCAGCACCGGCAGCACGGCTTCGCGCGGCCGTTCGGCGAGGTCGACGAGGTCGGCCGTCACGAGCGCGTACTTCGCGCCGCTCGGCGTCACCAGGTGTTGGAACAGCCGCGCCGCGATCTCTCGCCCGTCCTCCGAGAGCTTGCCCATCTCGCGATCGACGTGCCGCCGCACGATGGCTTCGGCGCCGCCGAGCGTCTGGAGCGTGGCCGCGTCGAGCACGCGGTCGCCGGACCGCTCGCTCGCCGCGCGCCAGAGCTCGGTCAGCACCAGTTGGAGAAACGCGGTCTCGACGAGCCCCGCGTCCTCGCTCGCGTGGATGCCGGCCACGCCGCCAGACGAGCCGGGCACGACGCGGCCGATCTGCACGTCGGCGATTACCGCGTCGACGAGCGCGTCCTCGACGCGCGTGGGCCGCGCGCCCGGCTCCTGGTTGTACCGTTCCACCGGCCCGACAACGGCGCGGCGCGCGGCTTCGGGCGTGAGGCGCCGCAACTGCAGCGTGTTGCCGAGCAGGTTGGGAATGCGCTTGCTGAATCGGTTGAGCTTCGACAGGCTGTCGTCGCGCAGGCCGATGAGCAGGTGCGCGTTGACGTCGCTCCGGTTGATCGTGCGTGCGATCTCGGCGTCGAACGACCGCTCGTCCTCCTCGCGGTGATAGAGCAGGTACTCCTCGAACTGGTCCAGCATCACGAGGATCGTGCCGTGCAGTTCGGCGGTCGCCGCGGCCAGCCACTCGTCGAGCGGCGCCGCGTCGTCGACCGTGATGGCCGCGCCATGCGCGGCTTCCACCGCGCGCCGGCAGGTGGCCGTCAGGTCGCGCGCGAACGTGTCACTCTGCCAGGTCGCGAAGTACACGACGGCCGTGCGCGGTTCGCGCTGCAGGTGCGGCACGACGCCGGCCTGGAGCACCGAGCTCTTGCCGACCGCGCTCGGTCCGTAGAGCACGGTGAGCGGCGACGCGAAAAGATTTGCAGAGATGACGCGCTGTTCCCGCTCGCGCCCGAAGAAGTACTCGCGGTCCTTCACCCGGAAGGGCTGCAGACCCACGTACGGGCAGAAGTCCGGCGCGAGGTCAGTCACGGCGCTTCCAGTCGGCCAGCTGGCTCACGAACTGGTCGATGTCCATGTCGAAGATATCCACACGCCGCCGGCTCCACAGCCGTCGTTCGAGCGGCGATGGCCGGCGTTGAATCGCCCACGACGGCACGTCGTCTTCGTCGCTCTTGCCCGTCATCGTTTCGAACTGCCGCCGCAGGTTCCGCAGCACGACGCGCAGGTTCCAGTCGTGCAGGCTGTAGCCGAGGAAGAGGAAGCTGCGCTGCCGCGAGTACTGATAGAACTGCGCGGGCACTGCGGAGCTCGAGTTCGTCGTCATGCGCGACAGGAACTCGACGTAGTCCTCTTCGGTGATGACGAAGTTGTCCCACGTCTCGCTCGCCGGCCACGTCGTGCCGTGCATCTTGTAGATGACCGTCGTGCGCTCCAGATCGAGATCGAGCTCCTTGGCTTCGACCGCGACGGGATCGGTCTGCCCGTGCGGCCACCAAAGCAAGGCATGGCCGATCGCGGCGCGGTCGGCGGGGTAGACGACGAGGTCGTACGGTTTCCCCGCGGCTTGAAACGCCTGTTCGAGCAGCGTGTCGTAGTTCGTGACGACGATGAGCAGCGGCGTCGAGACCTCGGCGAGAAACGCATGGAGCGGACTGCCGCGATACGGGTGATTGAAGACCGCGCGCAGCCGCTGGCGCAGCATCGCGCGGCCCGAGACGTCGGCCGTGTACGAGGCGACCTTCGCGAGATCGTCGACGTCGGCCGGATCCTGCGATGGAAAATTGCTGCGCTCGGCGAGGAAGTGCGCGAGCTCGCGCCCACTCGGCAGGAACGCCGCTTCGGACGCATGCCATGCCGCGCCCTCCGCGCGGCCGACGATCGACGCGCCGGCGCCGAGGAACGGAATGACGCGGCCCGCACGGAGGCCGTCCCAGATGTCACCGAACGGCGGTTCGATGTCGGCCATGGCCTACAGGCTGTCGTGAGATCGCGCCATTGTCGGCGTCATCATGGGCGCTGTCAACGCGAATGTCAGGGCCGGGCGCCGGCGCGCGCCGCCGAGCGGATCGCGGCCCGGACCGCGACGAACGTCACCGCGCCCCACGCGGCAAGGGCCAGGAGCGCGATGAACACGATCGCGATGGGATGGCCGGCAATCGCGATGATCGGGCCGAGACGCGCGAGCGTGTCACCGAGCGCGCCCACACGTTCGAGCGGCTGGCGAAGCTGCCCGAGGTCGTTCATCGGCGCGCGAAGACTCGCGACGTCGGCGAGCGTTGTCTGGAGCGACGAGACGCGATCGAGCGAGGGCTGCAGCGCGGCGACGCTCTCGAGACTCGCGCGCATATCAGCAACCTGCGCGAGCGGATCGCTGAGACGAGCGGCCGCGTCGAGGCTGGGCTGCAGGCCGACGAGCCGCGTCATCGGCGCGTCGAGACCGGCCAGGTTGCGCATCGGGCCGTCGAGCGCGGCCAGCCGGCCCATCGGTTCGCCGAGCGCCGCCACACCGGTGAGCGACGGACCGAGCGCAGCGACCGAAGTCATCGGCTGCTCGAGCTGTCCGACGTGTTGGAGCGCCGGCACGAGCGCACCCGTGCCCGTCGTCGACTCGCGTACGGCGCTCGTGTTGTCCGTGATCGTCGCCGAGCTCTCGGCGATCGCGTCCGAATTCTGCCGAACGGCTGTCGCGAGCGAGCAGCCGGCGCCGCCGGCGACAATCGCCAGCGCCACGGTCACGTGCACGATGTTCGACGTCATGAGTCGCCTCGCTGGTAGGTCGCCGAGATCGCGTCAGCCGCCTTCTCGCCAATCATGTAGACGGCGCTGACGATGAAGAGTCCGGGCACGCGGGGGAAGACCGACGCGTCGACCACACGCAGGCCCTCGGTGCCGTGGACGCGGAAGTCGCCCGACAGGACGCCGCCGTCGTCGCGATCGCCGATGCGGCAGGTGCAGGACGCGTGATGGCCCCACGCGTGATCGCGGACGAAGGTCGTGAGCGCGGCGTCGCTCTCGACGTCGGAGCCCGGCAGCTCTTCACGCGCGACGAGGCCATCTTCGGCGAGCCGTCGCGTGAGCGCGCGCACGAGCTTCACGCCCGCGACGACCGCGCGGAGATCGTCGCCCGACGCGTCGCTGCCTTCTTCGAAGTACCGGAAGTCCACGACGGGGGTGTCGAGCGGATTGGCCGAGCGCAGTGTCACCGTGCCGGCGACGTTGTTTGTGTGGCCTTTCAGTACGACCCACGGGAGGCAGTTCGGATTCTTCGGCAGGCGCGCCGCGTAGCCGGGCTCGTAGCCCTGGAAATCCGCCAGGAGCGCGTAGCAGAAAAGATCGGGCGAGGGCAGGCCGGGGCTGGAGCTCGCGATCGCGCACAGCAGCGATCCGTTCGTCGTGTACACGCCGTCGCGGTGCGTTGACCACTGCTGGTATTGCGCGTCGCCGGTCGTGAACGTCGCGCCGTCGAGCGCGCTCCATGCGTCGAACGCCATGCGGTTGACGATGCCCACTTCGTAGCGATCCTGAAGGTTGCGTCCAACGCCAGCGAGATCGACGCGGACGGGAATGTCGTGCTCGCCAAGGACGTCGGCTGGGCCGATGCCGGAGAGCATCAGCAATTGGGGCGTGTTGAAGACGCCGCCGGCGAGGATGACCTCACGCGCGGCGCGGACCTGCCGTAAATCGCCCGGTGCGGCGTTGGGGGACGGATGCGCGTGGTACAGCCGTTCGCCCTTGCGATACTCGACGCCGACCGCGCGCGTGCCGTCGAAGAGGACGCGCGTCGCGAGCGCGTCGGTCTCGATGCGCAAGCGATCGGGATAGCGTGCCTGCACGTCGCGCAGACGCTCGCGCGCGCCGACGCGGACGTGGTCATGCGTGGAGAGCGGCGTGTAGCGCAAGCCCACGGCGCCGCTGCGCGCGGCGCGTGCGTCGTTCGGGTCAGCGGCGCTCTTCCAGCGTGCGCGATCGCCGATGGCCGGACCGAAGACGTCGGCGCCCGCGGCGATCGAGTCGAGAATCGCGCGACGGAGATCGCGGCCGCGCATCGCGGCGCGCGGCACGGCGTGCTCGACGTCGAGCCAGCCCGACCAGCCGTGACCGCTCGGATTCAGGCCGATCCGTGCGAGCGCGCGCTCCCACGGCCGATACCGGCAGCGCTCGATGCGCTGGAAGTACGTCCACATCCCGTCCGCTTCCCACGAACGGTCGCCCGTGATGTCGGCGAGCGCGTTCCAGTCCGCGTCGTGCGGCGCGACGAAGATCATCGCGTTGTGCGCCGTGCACCCGCCGAGCGCGGCCGCGCGGGGATACCAGACGCCGTCGACGCGGCGTCCGTCGAACGTCTCGCGATACTTCGGATCGCGCCGCTGCTGCGCCTCGTCGGCGTAGTGCCGCACCCAGAAGTCCCAGCGCATGGCCGGGTTCTCGGTCGCGAACGGATGGAACGCGGGCACCGCGTAGTCCTCAGGCCGTTCGCCGGGCGGAAGCGTGGCTGCGTCGCGGCCGGCTTCGAGCACGAGTACACGGAAGCCGCGCTCGGCCAGTCGTGCGGCCACGGTTCCACCGCCGGCGCCGGAGCCGATGACGATGAAGTCCGGGGTGAAAGTGGAGTTGTCGGTCGACGGCTCTTGCGTGGCAGCCGTCTGCGCGTTCGCCAGCGTGCGTGCGTCGCGCGATAACGAGGCTGACGTCGGTGCCGCGTGCGTCCGCCGGACAGCCGCCGCCGCGCCCGCTGCCGCACCGATCTTCAGCACGTCGCGGCGCGTCACGCCGTTCCGATCCTGGTGACCGCTCACGTCAGAACGTCTCGATGAAGGCGATGAGCGCCTGCTTGTCGGCGTCGCTGAGCGGCGCCTCGTCCGGCTGCAGGCTCGTGCCGAAGTAGTGGCCTTTGTTGACCACGAAGTCCGGACACTTGCTCGTCGCGAGCAGGCCGTTGACGAGGACCGGATCCGCGAAGATGTCGCGGCCGTCCTCGACGTCGTGCTTCAGCACTTTGAGCAGATGCACGAGCTCCTTCTGCCGCGCGCGACGCTCGGCGTCGGGGAGATCGGCGCCCGTCAGATCCGCGTTGGCGAGAAGGCTGACGGGAAAGCCCTTCGGGATGGGCCCGATCGTCAGTTCGCCGTTGCGGAAGAGGAACGGGAACGTGCGCTGACCGAAGCCGAGGAGCGGTCGCAGCGGCGGCGGCACGTAGCCCGAAGGCACCCAGATCGAGCTGTCGGCCGTCGTGCGATCGATCACGCCCACGCCGGGTCCGTTGTCGTTCGCGAAGATCGCGTCCTTCGGCCGCCGTTCGGGCCAGAGCAACTGTTCCATCGCGTCGTGGAAGACGCCGACGCGCGCGTCGGCCGACGGGCTCGGATTGAAGCGACCGAGGCTGTTGTTCTGGAAGAAGGGCGCCGTCGACCATGCGCTGATGAGCGACGGCGGCCGGATGAAGCCGCGTCCGCCGCCGGGCAACGTGAACTCGGACGAGGCGCCGGTGATGGGATTGCGAACGGTGATCGTGCCGACCGAGGGCAGCGCCTTGTAGGACTGGGACGAGAAGTTGTCCCAGATGTTGCCGGCAATCGCGTTGGTCGCGACCGGACTGCACGCGTTGGTGCCGACGAGCGTCACGGGCACGCGTAGATCCGTCGAGAGATAGTTGTCGTCGAGGAAGTGATCGTCGAGGACGATCGCTGTCATCTGCCGCTTGAAGTCGTCGGTCTTCGTCCACGTCCAGTAACGATCCCAGCACGAGAGATAGTCGCGGCCGTTGCACGCGTTGAAGTCGAGCCCGGCCGGCAGCGGCGGCAGCTTGCTCGAATGACAGCGCGCGCAGTAGTCGGCGAAGACTTCCTTGCCGCGATGGAGCGTGGCGGCGTCGGCGTCGAGGTACGTGCCGCCATCGCGCACGTCCTTCAAGTGGTGCGGCGCCGTCGTGTGCAGGAAGAACGTCGCCATGTGGATCGATTGCGCTTCGGTCGCCTGCCAGTACACCGAGTTGCGTTCGGCGGTCGCGATTGGAATCGGCGTGATCGGCCGGCCGCCGATGAGCGGTTGGAAGTGCAGCAGCCACGCCTCGCTGAAGAGGCCGATGTTCAGGTAGACGCGATTGAGCGCGCCGAGTGCGCCGACCGAGTCCGACCCGT
>CALFMR010000147.1 GCA_937880585.1 uncultured Acidobacteriota bacterium | reverse complement strand
GCGGACCGCGGGCCGCGTGATGTTCGGCATGGCGATGCTCGGCTTCACGTCGCTCTATCGCGAGGGCGTGGAAGTCGTGCTGTTCCTGCAGAGCTATCGCATGAAGCTCGGTACCGGCCCGATCGTGCGCGGCGTGGTCGTCGGCCTCGCGCTCACGCTGGTCGTCGCGCTCGTGACGTTCGTGCTGCAGCGCCGGCTGCCCTACCGCCGCATGCTCGTCGCCACGGGGATCATGCTCGGCGCCGTGTTGCTCGTGATGGTCGGCGAGCAGGCGCAGGAGATGCAGCTCGCGGGCTGGCTGCCCACGACGCAAATCGGCTGGCTCTCGACGCGCATCCCCGACTGGATGGGGCTGTGGTTCTCGTTCTTCCCGACGGTCGAGACGATGGTCGCGCAGGCGCTGGCCCTCGTGCTCGTCATCGGGTCGTACTTCGGCGCGCGGCAACGGCCACGACAGGCGGAGGCCGGGCACGCGCCGGCTTCGACGGTCGCGGCGCACGAAGCGCGCGTGTAGCGCGCCGGATGCCGCTGGCGCCGCGCGTGCCGACGTGGCAGGCTTACGCATGGCGCATCACACCCCCGTTTCAGCTCCGGCGCAGGACGCGCCCTTTCAGCCCCTCTGCCGGCGTCTGGCCGTCGTCCTGGTGCGCCCGACTCGCTACGACGAAGGCGGCTACGTCGTCCGCCACTGGCGCGGCACGCTGCCGAGCAACACGCTCAGTTGCCTGAACGGCCTCACCGAGGACGCCGTCGCGAGCGGCGCGCTCGGATCGGTGAGCGTGCGCGTCCACGCATTCGATGAAGCCGTCGATCGCATCGACGCCCACCGGATCTGCCGCCGCATCCGGCGCCGCGGCACGAAGATCCTGGTGGCGCTGGCCGGCGTGCAGACCAATCAGTTTCCGCGCGCGCAGGATCTGGCGCGACAGTTCAAGGCCGAAGGCTGCGACGTCATGATCGGCGGGTTCCACGTCAGCGGATCCGTGGCGATGGCGCACGCCATCCCGCCCGAATGCCAGGTGATGATCGACGAGGGCGTCACGCTCGTGCTCGGCGAGGTCGAGGATCGCTGGGCGGGGCTGCTGCAGGACGCGGCGTCGGGCCGGCTGCAGCCGCTCTATGACTTCCTGCAGGATCTGCCCGACCTCGGCACCAAGCCGCTGCCGAAGGTGTCGATGCGGCTGCAGCGCAAGTTCGCGGTGCGTGGCTACGGCACGATCGACGCGGGCCGCGGGTGTCCGTTCAACTGCTCGTTCTGCACGATCATCAACGTGCAGGGGCACGGCATGCGCAGCCGCGGGGCGGCGCACATCGTCGATCACATCCGTGCGCACTACCGGCACAGCCGGCGCCGGCGCGCGGGCATCGCCCATTATTTCTTCACCGATGACAACTTCTCGCGCAATCCGCAGTGGGAGGCCATCTTCGACGGCCTCATCGCGTTGCGCCAGGACGAAGGCGTCGCCATCGATTTCATGATGCAGGTCGATACGGCCGCTTCGCGCATTCCGCGGTTCGTCGACAAGGCCGCGCGCGCCGGCTGCGTGCAGGTGTTCATCGGCATGGAGTCGATCCGCGAGGACAACCTGAAGGCCGCCGAGAAGCGACAGAACCGCGTGGGCACCTACCGCGAGTCGATCGCGCGCTGGCACGAACAGGGCATCCTCTGTCACGTCGGCTTCATCATCGGCTTCCCCCACGACACCTACGACCGCATCATGGACGACGTCCGGACGCTCAGCGAGGAACTGCTCGTCGATCAGGCGTCGTTCTTCATGCTCACGCCGCTGCCCGGATCGCGCGACCACCGCGCCGCGGTCGACGCCGGCGTGCCGATGGATCCGGACTACAACAACTTCGACTCGTTCCGCGCGACGACGCCGCACCCGCGCATGTCGACCGAGGAGTGGACGGCCGCCTACCGCGACGCGTGGAAGGCCTTCTATTCGTTCGACCACATGAAGCAGGCGCTCCTGCGCCAGAATCCGCACACCTACTGGGGCATGTTCAAGTGCTTCCTGTGGTACCGCGCGTCGATGGTCGAAGGCACGCACCCCATGGTGACGGGCTTCTTCCGGTTGAAGGATCGCCGGTCGCGGCGGCCGGGCTTTCCAATCGAGTCGCGCTGGCAGTTCTTCCGCCGGCGCCTGCGCGAGAACGCGGCGATGACGCTCGGCTACGCGAAGCTTGCGCTCGAGATGCAGGAGCTCTGGCTGACGACGCGCATTCCGCGCGAGGACTACGGGTTCCTCGGCGACATCCGCGGCGTCAAAGCGCGCGCGGCGGCCGTCATGGACGTGAAGACAGGCTGGAGCCGCCTGCACGTCGCGCTCGCCGCGCGGTTTGCGGACCTGCGGTCCTCGGCCGAGGCACCCGCGCTGCGTGTGACCGCGGCCATGCGCGAACGATTCGAGGCGTTGCGCCAGGCCGTCGGGCCTCGCGCCGACGAGCTCGCGCGCGCCGCCGACGCGACGCTGCGCAGCCTGCGCGTGCCGGGTCTGCCGCCACTCAAGCCGCGCTCGTGGATCCGGCGCGCGGGCGCGTCGCTGAACGTGTTCCACGCCCCCACGCTCGAAGCCCGACGCGCGCTGAGCGCGTACTGGAATCACGCCGAAGCGCAGATTCGCTCGTCGCACATCTGGCGTCTCAATCCGATCATCTTCGGCTGGAACGCCGCGCGCGATCTGAAGAACGCCATCGTCTTC
The DNA here is from genome assembly GCA_937880585.1 of uncultured Acidobacteriota bacterium. Lineage (GTDB taxonomy): Bacteria > Acidobacteriota > Vicinamibacteria > Vicinamibacterales > SCN-69-37 > CALFMR01. The sequence goes on along the minus strand of CALFMR010000147.1, from coordinate 557 downwards.
TTCACGGCGATGGGGTCTGAGCGGTACTGAAGACGTCTGCGGGATAACGGCTCGCTCACGCGCGGCCGTCGGTTTGTTTGCGACGACCTTGCAGAATCCGCAACGTCCTTCCCTCGCGTGTTGGCAGAATCTGCAATACGCGTTTTGCGTCCGGCCAGCAATTACGGCCCCTTCTCGTCAAATGTCGACCGGGCACGCTCCTTGCGACTACACCGGCCGCCACGACGATGCTATCGTCGTCGTCGCTCGTGAGGAGACAGGCCGATGTCAGATGACACACGAGATGCGCGTTGGGAACAGCGGTTCGAGGGCTTGGAAGTCCGGATGGACCGGCTCGAGCTCAGGGTCCAGGCATTAGAAGTCCGGATGGACCGGCTCGAGGCCAGGGTCCGGGCCTTGGAAATCCGGATGGACCGGCTCGAGGCCAGGTCCAGGCCTTGGAAGTCCGGATGGACCGGCTCGAGAACCGCATGGACAAGGTCGAAATCCGCCTCGAGGCTGTCGAGGACGCTGTCAAACTGGTAGCCGAGGCGCACGCCGCGACGCCGCGGGGCGAT
>CALFMR010000146.1 GCA_937880585.1 uncultured Acidobacteriota bacterium | reverse complement strand
GAAATCATCATCGGCTTCGGCCATCCGGTCTACACCGTGTCCGACCCGCGCAACCAGATCATCAAGGGCGTGGCCGAGCGCTTGTCGATCGAAGCGGGCGACCGCCGGCTGTTCGACATCGCCGCGCGCATCGAATCGGTGATGTGGGACGCGAAGAAGATGTTTCCCAACCTCGACTGGTTCTCGGCGGTCAGCTATCACCTCATGGGCATCCCCACGCGCTTTTTCACGCCGATCTTCGTGCTCTCGCGGACGAGCGGCTGGAGCGCGCACGTCATCGAGCAGCGCGCCGACGGCAAGATCATTCGTCCATCGGCGACCTACGTCGGCCCGGAGCCGCGGCCGTTCGTGCCGATCGAGGCGCGGCGACCGGAGGTGGGATGAGCGCCTCGACGTCCGCGGCGCGACCCGCGCCGGATCGCGTTCTTACGGATATCGCCGACTACGTCCGCGACTATCGCGTCACGAGCGATCGCGCGTACGAGACGGCGCGCTACTGCCTGGCCGACACGATCGGCTGCGGCCTCGCGGCGCTCGAGTATCCGGCGTGTACGAAGCTGCTCGGACCGATCGTCCCGGGCACGGTCGTGCCGAACGGCGCGCGCGTCCCCGGCACGCCCTATCAACTGGATCCCGTGCAGGCGGCGTTCACGCTCGGCGCGATGATCCGGTGGCTCGACTTCAACGACACGTGGCTCGCGGCCGAGTGGGGGCATCCATCGGACAATCTCGGCGGCATCCTCGCGACCGCCGACTGGCTGTCGCGTCAGGCCAGGGCCGAAGGCCGGCCGCCGCTCGTCATGCGCGACGTGCTGACGGCGATGATCAAGGCGCACGAGATCCAAGGCTGCCTCGCGCTCGAGAACGCGTTCAATGCCGTCGGCCTCGATCATGTGTTACTCGTGCGGGTCGCAACGGCGGCCGTCGTCACGGGGATGTTGGGCGGCAGGCGCGACGAGATCGTCAATGCGGTGTCGAACGCGTGGATCGACGGCGGCGCGCTGCGGACGTATCGGCACGCGCCGAACACTGGGTCGCGCAAGAGCTGGGCGGCCGGCGATGCGACGAGCCGCGGCGTCCGGCTGGCGCTCATCGCGAGGACGGGGGAGATGGGGTACCCGTCGGCATTGACCGCGCCCGTGTGGGGCTTCTACGACGCGCTGTTCCGAGGCCGACCGTTCGCGTTCCAGCGGCCGTACGGGTCGTACGTGATGGAGCACGTGCTGTTCAAGATTTCGTTTCCGGCGGAGTTCCACGCGCAGACGGCCGTCGAAGCCGCGATGCGCGTCCACGCGGAGCTCGCGCGGCTCGGGCGCACGGCGGACGACATCCAGCGGATCACGATCCGCACGCAGGCCGCGTGTATGCGCATCATCGACAAACGCGGGCCGCTGACCAATCCCGCCGATCGCGATCACTGCATTCAGTACATGGTCGCAGTGCCGATCATCTTCGGACGTCTGACCGCGGCGGATTATGAAGACGATGTAGCGGCCGATCCGCGGATCGATCGGCTGCGGGAGAAGATCGTGTGCGTCGAAGATCCGGCGTTCACGGCGGCGTATCACGATCCGGATCGACGCGCGATTCCAAACGCGCTGAGCGTCGAGCTCACCGACGGCACGTCCCTTGATGAAATCGTGGTCGAGTACCCGATCGGTCACGAGCGGCGGCGCGCCGAGGGCGCGCCGCTGCTCGTGGAGAAGTTCACGCGGCATCTGCATCGGCTGTCGGACACGGCGCAAGCCGAGATCCTCGCCTCGTCATTCGACGCGGCGAGGCTGGACGGCATGCCGGTGTGCGACTACGTGGATCTGTTTGTATGAGGCCTCGCGCGAAGACACTCACGCGAAGCCGCGAAGAGAGATTAAAGATAGATGACACCGCGAGCCCCCGAGCGGAGCGAGGGCGGCGAAGCGCCGTAGGCGCGGGGGTGGGGCCCCGCGCCACTGCAAAGAAGATGACTGGCGAGCGGAGCGAGGGCGGCGAAGCGCCGTAGCGGTGGGGGGGCCACCGCATTGCAAGGAAGATGACAGCCCCGCCGCCCAGGTCCCAACGTCATTAAAAGACACGGCATGTCACTGACGATCGACGTCCCCGAATTTCGCGTCCCCTCCACGCGGGCCCGCTGGCTGCGCCAGCGGGCCCGCGTGCGCCGCACGCTCCGCGCGCGGCTCGGCGAGCTGCCGCGGCGGCCGGCGATGCCGGCCGCCGCGACCCTCGTCGGCCGCGAGGACCGCGGCGACCACGTGGTCGAGCGCGTCGCGCTCGACAACGCGGCCGGCGCGGTCGTGCCGGCGGTCATCGTCCGGCCAGCCGCCGCGCCGCCGCGCGGCGGCTGGCCGGTGGTGCTGTACCACCACTGGCACGGCGACGAGTACGCGCTCGGCAAGACCGAGCTCTTCCGGCGTGAGCACACGCCGGAAGAGCCCGGCCCGACGCTCGCGCGTCGCGGCTATCTCGTCTTCGCCATTGACGCCTACGGGTTCGGCGAACGTCAGGGCCAGGGACCCGGCGGTCCTGCCGAGATCGGTCGAGATGAAGAACTGAGCGCCGCGAAACTCAATCTGTGGCTGGGCCGATCGCTCTGGGGCATGATGCTGCGCGACGACCAAGTCGCACTCGACTACATTTGGTCTCGTCCCGACATCGATCGCGCGCGCATCGGCGCGATGGGTATGAGCATG
>CALFMR010000145.1 GCA_937880585.1 uncultured Acidobacteriota bacterium | reverse complement strand
GGAAGGCGAGCGTGACGACCCTTCGGGCTAGCAGCGGTCACCGCACCGCGAGGACGTGCGCCATGCTCATCCGGGCTACCTTGACGAGCGGATCGTTGGGCAGGTAGATCTTCAGGTCTGCGTATTCGGCCTGCTGCACGGGATCGCCAGCTGGCCCGCGCCGATACGCCGCGGTGATCGCTTCGTAGATGGGGTTGCCGTCGAGCCCGGCGCCATCGCCGAGACCGAGCAGCCGCCGCGTGTTGCGAGGCTTGAGGAACGTCAGATCGGCGTAATAGGCCGATGCCGGGTCGCCCGCGAGATTCTCGAGCAGCGTCCCGGCGCGCAGCGCTTTGGGAAGTTTCGGCGACCGCGGCCACCGCGCGCCGACGCCTCCCGCCCATCGGCTGAGCGGGCCGGGCAGCAGCCGGCGCGCCGCGCCCTCCATCGCGTGCGGCACGTACCGGAAGTCGTACCCCGCGAAACTCTCGTCGCCGCCGTCGCCGCTCAGCGCCACGGTCACGTGCTCGCGCGCGGCCTTCGAGACGTACCACGTTGGAATGGCCGACGAGTCGGCCAGCGGCTCGCCGAGCCGCGAGACGATCGTCGTCAGCATCTGGTCCAGATTCGGCTCGATCGTCGTCGGATAGTGGTGGCTGTGAAAATGCTCGGCCACGAGCGCGGCCGCAGCGAGCTCGCTGTGCTGCGCCGTCCCGAACCCGACCGACGTCGTCACGAGCCGATCGCCGAGCGCCTCGGCCATGTAGGAGACGACGAGTCCGGAGTCGATGCCGCCGCTGAGGAATGCACCGAGCGGCACTTCACTTTCCAGCCGTGCCTGGACCGCCGCGCGAAGCGTCGCGTCGATGTCGGCGACGAGCGCATCGTCTGACCGGTCGTCCGTGTTGAACTCGGTGACGTCCCAGTACGATCGTGTTTCGACCCCGGCCTTCGAGACGCGCAGCCAGTGGCCGGGCTCGAGCTTCTGCACGCCGCGATAGATCGTCGCCGGCGCGAGTACGTAGCCGAGCGAGAAATAGCCTTCGAGCGCCGCCGCGTCGATCTCCGGTGACCACAGCGGCGACTGCGTGAGCGCCGGCAGTTCGCTCCCGAAATGAAAGACGCCCGCGGCGGTCGTGTAGAAGAACGGCTTCTTGCCGAGCCGATCGCGCGCCGCGAACAGTTCGCGTCGTCGTCCATCGAAGATCGCGAACGCGAACATGCCCTCCAGCCGGTCGACGATGGCCGCGCCGAATTCCTCGTAGCCGTGAAGGATGACTTCCGTGTCGCACGACGTTCGGAACCGATGGCCTTTGGCTTCGAGGATGGGCCGGAGATCGTGATGGTTGTAGATCTCGCCGTTGAAGACGATCCAGCACGACTCGTCTTCGTTCGCCATCGGCTGATGACCGCGCGCGATGTCGATGATGGCCAGCCGGCGATGGCCGAGCACCGCCTGTTCATGCTCGAAGAACCCGTCGCCATCCGGCCCGCGGTGCGCGATCGCGCCGTTCATCGCCTCGACGATGGCGCGGGCGCCGGGCGGAAGGGGACCGTCCGCGTTGAAGAGGCCCGAGATGCCGCACATCGTTCAGGCCGTCCTTTCATAGATGCGCCGGTAGGCCGCGACCATGCGATCGAGCGTGAACGCCGACTCGACGCGCTGGCGCGCGGCCACACCCAGGGCGCGGCGCCGCGGCGCATCCGTAGCAAGCGTCGCCAGTGCGCCGGCAAGTGCGGGAACGTCGCGCGCTGGCACCAACACGCCTGACGTCTCGTCGACGACCTCCGGCGTTCCACCCACACGCGTGGCGATGACTGGCAGTCCCGCCGCCATGGCCTCGAGGATTGTGAGCGAGATGCCTTCGCTCACCGATGAATTGACGTACACGTCCATGCCCGCGAGCCATCGCCGCGCGTCGTCGCGGCGCCCGAGGAAGCGAACGTGGTCGCCGGCGCCGAGTTCGGCCGCGCGCCGTTCGAGCGCTCCTCGCTCCGGACCGTCGCCGACGACGACCACGAGGATGGACGCGCCATCGCCGACGCGCGTCTGGGCAGCGGCCTCGATGAGCGCTTCAAGATGTTTGACCGGATCGAGCCGCGCGATGGTCCCGACGACGAGCGTGTGCGCATCGGCCCCGAGATCGCGGCGGACGGCTTCACGCTCGGCGTCCGAGGGCAGCGGTCCGACATCGATGCCGTTGTGGATGACGCCGACCGCGCGCGCCGGAAAGCCCTCGGCGAGCAGATGCGTTCGCAAGTCCGCCGACACCGCGAACGTATCGGTCGCCGCGCGTGCGATGACGAGGTTCGCGATGCGGCGTTTCGCCGACGGCGGTGCATCGGACACGCGGCCGTGCTCGGTGAAGACGACGTGCGTCGCGGGTCGCCGAAGGCGCGCGATCGCGCTGTAGACATACGGCGAATAGTGGTGCGCGTGCATCGTCGTGGCGCCATGTCGCGCGGCTGCGCGCGCGATCGCCGTGCCGAGCGATGGGTGGAATCCCGGCCGCCGGTCGAGCGCGACGACGCCGACCCCCATTCGTTCCACCTCGTGGGCCCACGCGCCGGGTTCGTCCAGGCAACAGACGCACATCGGGATGTCCGCGTGCAGGCGCGTGACGAGGTCGATGACGAGCCGCTCCGTCCCGCCGGGATTCAGGCTGAGCACGACCTGGAGGACGCGCGGCCGCCGGTCAGATCCAGCCACGCCAGCGATAGTACAGGAGCGCCAGCCGTTCGTAGCAGGCGTCGCGGCTCACCATGAGCGCGGACCATGACGGAACGAATCGCCAACCGCCTGTCCTGGGCGGTTCGCGATCGACGGGCGCCGGCACGAGTGTCATGTCATCGATGCCAGCACGCGCCATGAGCGCGGCGAGGCGCGGCGCCTGCAGGCGGGAGGTAATGACGACGGTGCGAGGCCCGCGTGCGAGCGCGTGCATCCACATGACCTGCGTGCGCGTGGTCGGTGCCGTGTCGTCGATCTGGAAACGCCCGGGAGCGATGCCGGCGTCGACGAGGAGCTGCGCCATGAAGCGACCGCCCGAAACGAGGACCTGCGGCGGCGTTGCCGACGCCTGATACCAGGCTGCGGCCTCGCGCGCCCGACCGCGTTGATTGTCCCCGTCGATGACGACGATCCGTTCCGCACCGGGCCGCGTCGGGTGCAGCGCTGACCAGGGCGGCGGCGCGTATCGAGCGAACCGCGATGCGACGACGGGCAGTGATAGGAAGATGTAGGCACAAGCGACGATGCCGAGCCATCGCCATGCCCATCGCCGCGTGCGTGGGCCCACGGCCGCGAGCGCCACGGCGGCCACGATGCTGAGCAGCAGGAAGCCGAGCGATCCGGGACCGCCGACGAACTTGAGGATATCGAGCAGGAACACAGTGCCGGACCGGCGCGTGCGCGCGGTCGGTGTCAGGAATTGTAATCGCCCGAATGATTAGTCGTTCTTTGAGCAGACAATAATCATCAGCAAGCGAGACTCTACAATGTTCAGTTCATGCGACGCTGATGACCTCGCCGCTATCAGTCGGGTGCATCAGCCAGGACAGGATCGTCGGCACGAGATCTCGCGCCGTGTTGCCCGCTGCGAGGCGGAAGGTGAGCATGTAGTCGGTGACGCCGTGCAGCGCCAGTTGCACCCAGCGCTCGCTGCCTTGGTCGCAAATACTGAAGATTTCCACCTGCCAGCGACGGCCCATGGCAATAAGCTCGCGTCCGTCGAGTGCGCTGAACAGTCCGTCAGGGCGAGCGCCGTCCGGCGTCGTCTCTTGCACCGTTGGCAGCGGTCCACAGTAACCGGTCCGGGGCGTCGTCGCGGCCAGACCTCGTGATTCGCGCACGAGTCTCAGGGACATGGTGGCCGGAAACTTTGCAATTTGTTGGCCAGTCTCCCTACCGCCAGAGGAGCCGCGGCTGTCCGGAGGCAGGACGGCAGGAAATGCCTGCTGTTGTAAGAACGCCATGGTCGTCGCCCAGCGCGTTTCGCGTGTCCTTTCCGGTGGGCGTCTCGAGCCGCGGGTTCACAAGGACCTCCATGGTGTAGGGTAAAGTCGGCGCGGCAAATGAATTGCTCTCGCGCACCCCAATGTCCATCACGCCGCGCACGAGGCGACCGCCGGTGAACGATTGCTCTCAATCTCGCAGGCCGCGTCGCCCGTTCCGCACGTGGCTTCTACCCGCGAGCGCGCTCATCGCCGTCGCGCTCCTGACCTCAGGCCTTTCCGCTCAGCGCGCGGTGCCGCGCGGCTCGGTTCTGCCAGCGGCTGCGTCCGCGGTCCAGCGCGGAACCGTGCCCCTCAGCGTGAACGCGCGGCGCGTGCAGGCGATGAGCGACGCGACGGAGCAGCATCTTCGGTATCTGCCGTCTCAGGTCCTGGTCAAGTTCAAGTCCGGCGTGTCGGTCGCCGGGCGGTCGCGCGCCTTGTCCGCGCTTCGCAGCCGGCCCGACGCGAACGCGCTCCGGTGGATTGGCGATGTCGCCGTGCTCACCGACGAGACGCAACCGGATGCGCGCGTCCTCGCCGACGCGCTGGGCGCGCAGCCTGAAGTCGAGTACGCACAGCCCAACTACATTCGCCGCCAGCCGGGCTGGCGCTCTGGCGCCTATCGCACGCCGGCGGCCGTCGCGCCGTCGTCCGCGCTGACGCCGGATGATCCGGACTACTCCGTCCTGCAGTGGAATTTCTCGCTGATTGACATGCCCGGCGCGTGGACGATCAATCCGGGCGGATCGCCGTCGGTCACCGTGGCGGTGATCGACACGGGCGTGACGACCGACTCGGGGACGATCACGTTTCCCATCTGGACGGGCCAGCGCTTCGAGGCAACAGCGCTTCCCTTCGGCCCGAGTCCCGACCTCTCCAGTTCCCGCATCGTCGATCCGGATGCCGAAGTGCTGCTCGGCGATGGTGCGCCGCTCATCGACATGGTCGGTCACGGCACGCACGTCGCGTCGACGATCGCCGAAGACGCCAACAACGGAATGGGGCTGGCCGGCATGGCCTACAACGTGCGCCTCATGCCCGTGAAGGTGTGTATCGGCTATTGGGAGGTGATGATCGGTCGCGCCATGTCCTCGGAGCCCGGCTTCGCCGATCCCGACGCTGGCGGCTGTTCGGACGACGCCATCGTCTCCGGCATTCGGTACGCGGTGGACAACGGCGCGAAGGTGATCAACCTCAGCCTTGGCGGACCGGACCCGGC
>CALFMR010000144.1 GCA_937880585.1 uncultured Acidobacteriota bacterium | reverse complement strand
CCTTGCTCGGCGAGCGCCACGGCCAGGTTCAACGCCGTCTGTCCGCCGACGGTCGGCAACACCGCATCCGGCCGCTCGCGCGCGATGATCTGTTCGACGACCTCGACCGTGAGCGGCTCGACATACGTCCGGTCGGCCGTGTCCGGGTCGGTCATGATCGTGGCGGGATTGCTGTTGACCAGCACGACCTCGAGGCCTTCGGCGCGCAGGGCCTTGCACGCCTGCGTGCCCGAGTAGTCGAACTCGCACGCCTGGCCAATCACGATCGGGCCGGAGCCGATGACGAGGATTTTCTTCAGATCGGTACGTTTGGGCATCGGTCGTCGGTCAAGCCGCGCACACGGCGGCCAGATCGTAGCATGGGCCTTCACGGCGGCCCGGCCACGGTCGGAGGCGCCCGGCGGTCAGGCGCGCGCGTCCATCGCCGCCAGGAATTCAGCGAAGAGATAGTCGGCGTCGTGCGGGCCCGGCGCGGCTTCCGGGTGGTACTGCACCGAGAAGACCGGCTTCGACACGTGCCGCAGCCCTTCGATCGTGTTGTCGTAGAGATTGCGGTGCGTGATGAGCGCCTGATCGGGCAGCGAGTCCGGATCGACGGCGAACCCATGGTTCTGCGACGTGATCTCGATGGCGCCCGTCCGCAGGTCCTTCACCGGATGATTCGCGCCGCGGTGACCGAACTTCAACTTGAACGTCTGCGCGCCCATCGCCAGGCCGAGCAGCTGGTGGCCGAGGCAGATGCCGAACGTCGGGACGTCGGCGTCGATGAGCGCGCGTGCGTGGCCGATCGCGTAGTCGAGGACGGCCGGATCGCCCGGCCCGTTGCTGAGGAAGACGCCGTCGGGCTTCGTCGCGAGGACGGTTTCGATGGGCGTCGACGCGGGATAGACGCGAACGTCACAGCCGTGCGCGGCGAACCGGCGCAGGATGTTCCACTTCATGCCGAAGTCGTACGCGGCCACCCGCAGGCGCCGGCCGCTGCGCCGGTCGGGCGGCGCGCGGAACCCGTCGTCGGCCGGCGGCTGATAGTCGAACGGCTCGCCGCAGGTGACGTCCTTGACCAGGTCCGCCCCTTCCATGCGCGGCAGCGCGCGCGCCTTCTCGACGAGATCCGCCGGATCCACCTTGCCGGTGGCGATGACGCCGCGCATGACGCCCGCCGAGCGCAAGAGGCGCGTGAGCGCGCGCGTGTCGACGTCGGCAATCGCCACGATGTTGTGACGCGTGAGGTAGTCGCGCAGCGTGCCGTCGGCGCGCCAGTTGCTCGCGATGGGCGACTGGTCGCGCATGATGAAGCCCGCCACCTGCACGCCACGTGACTCGACGTCTTCATCGGTCACGCCGTAGTTGCCAATCTCCGGACTCGTCATCGTGACGATCTGCCCGGAGTACGACGGGTCGGTCAGGATCTCCTGATACCCGGTCATGCTGGTGTTGAACACGACTTCGCCGCCGGTCTCGCCGGCGGCGCCGGCGGCCTTGCCGCGAAACCACGTGCCATCTTCAAGCGCGAGCACTGCGTTCATCGAGCGGGAGAACTCCTTCGGGACGTTAGAAGTTGGAAGACAGAAGCCAGAAGTTCCAGGCCAGACGCCGGAAGTTCGACAGGCGCGCCGGGCACATCCTCCTCGACTGTTTATTCTGACATGCGCATGCGGGTCGGCGACGCCCGACGGTCATTGCGGCGCGATCTCGAGCGACGCGTGCACGGGCGTGGGCCGTCCGGGGACGACCATCACACGCCCGGTCCATGTGGCATAGCCGGGAAGCTCGATCGTGACGAGATGTTCGCCGGCGGCGAGATCGGCGGCGCGCAGGGGCGCGGCGCCGAGCAGACGCCCGTCAATCGAGACCTGCGCGCCGCGCGGCCGCGAGTCGATGTCGATCGCGCCCGGTCCCGACGTCGTCGCGACGGCAGCCGCCGCCGCGGGCGCAACAGCCGAAGTCGCCGGAGGCGCGGGCGACGCAGCCGGCTCGGAGGACTGGTCCAAGCCGGGAACGAGTCGCAAGTCGAGCGTCTGCGAAAGGGCGGGCGCACGAAACACGACACGCTCCGCGCGCGGGACGTGACCAGGCCGTGCCACCTGGACCGCGTGCGCGCCGAGCGACAGGCCGCGCGCGACGAGCGGCGTCTCGCCGAGAATGCGGCCGTCGATCGTGACGAGCGCGCCAGGAGGATCGGATCGGACGACGAGCTCACCCGCGGCTTCTGGTGCGCGAGAGGCCTGGGCCGGTGCCGTGTCCGTCTGAGCAGGTGTTGAAGGCGCGGTCGCGGGCCCGGCCGCGACCGGTGCATTCGATGCCGCCGTTCCACTCGTGCCCGCGGTGGCATTCGGCGCGGCCGCTGCGCCGCCGCTCGATGCCGATGCCCCCAAAGGAGCGGCGTTCGCTGCCGGCGACGCCTCGGACGATGGCGATGGCGCGGCGACGTCAGGCGTGGCGGCGGATGCGGGGCCAGCCGGCGCGCCGGCGGCGTTCGGCGCCGGCGAGGCTGAAGGCCCGTCGACGCGCGCTTCGGTCGCGGCCGGTGCGGGCCCGGTCCGCGTGCGATATCCCGACAGTACGCCGAAGACGACGACCGCCGCCGTGACGAGGACGGCAATCCAAGGCACGACGGTCCGCCGGCGCGTCGCGGACCACGCGGGTGGGATCCCGCCGGGCGGCGTCAACGTGTTGACCGCGCGCGAAGCGGGAATCACCAGCGGCAGGGTCAGTGGATGCGCGATATCCGACGTGGCCACTGGCGCGGCCGTGTCGGTGGCACTCGGTGCCGCAGCCAAAGCGGCCAGTCCCGCTTCGGCTGCCGGCATGTCGTCGGTCGTTTCGGCAGCCTCGGCAGTATCGGCCTCGCCCGACGCCACGATCTCAGTGTCGGCCGCGACGCCGGCGGCCTCGACCTCGGGAAGCTCGATCAGGCTGTCGGTCGCGCGGCGATTGTGCTGGCGGTCCTCGTGCGTCGCGTCAGCCGCCGATGTGCTGGTCAACTGGTCGGCGTCATCGGTCACGGCGCCCGGGAGGCCGACCAAATCGCGCGTCGTGATCTCCTCGAGCGCGGCGATGAGCGCGGCGCCGCTCGGATATCGCTGCTCGGGACGCTCAGCGAGCGCCGTCGACAGCACGCGCCGAACGAGCACGCGCTGCTGCGGCTGCAGTTCGGAGGCGAGGACGCCGTCCTGCTCCCCAAGCCCGACTGGTCGTCGTCCGGTCAGCAGTTCGTGCGCGATGACGCCGAGTGAATAGACGTCGGCGCGATGATCCCAGCGTCCGTTGGCGCGCTCGGGTGCGACGTACGGTCGGCGCAGCACGGGCGATGACACGCCGGCCGCCTCGAGCGCCTGGACGACGCCGAAGCCGGTCATCTTGACTTCGTCGATCGCCGCGCTCAGGAACACGTCGCGCGGATGCAACGCCCCATGCGTGAGGCCGGCCTCGGCCGCGGCATCGAGACCGGCGGCGATCCGCGAGAGCACGGGCAACGCCTGTTCGAGCGTGGCGGGCGTGAAACGGCGCAGCGCGATGTCGAGCGTGTCGCCGCTCTCGTACTCCATCACCAGGAACGCCGACGTCCCTTCGACGCCGGCATCGACGAGCGGCACGAGCGAGGGATGCGCGACGGGCGTCGCCGCGAGCCGGCGCAGGGCATCGGCGAGACGCGCGACGCCGTCGGGCGGCAGATCGAGACGGAAGACTTTGACGGCGAGCAGGCGATCGGCGCGAGGATCGTGCGTGCGAAAGACGGGTCCGAGCACACCGCTGCCAATCTGGTGCAGCACGCGATAACTGCCGAAGGCGGTCGGCGCGCTGAGGCTGGACGACTCGTCGAAGGACAGCGCGAAACTCCTTGAAAGCGACCTCCATCCTAGCATGGCGGCCTGCGCGCCGAGTCGCGACGTGTAGTAGATTGGCTCGATGCCCAGCCGTTCCGAACCGGCCGCCGCCGCGGCCGCCATTCGCGACGCGATCGCCGTCTCCCGCCTGCCATGGATTCGACCGCTCGTCGGCGCGTATGCGAACGACTTCGGCTCGGTCGCGCCACTGTTCGCCGGCAATCCGGCCGATCCGGCGGCCTGGCGCGAGACGATCGGCCGCGTGCAGCGCGCATCGCGCGATCGCGCACGCCTGGCGTCGCTTCTGGCCGCGCAACAGGATCGCCGCGGCGCCCCGGACGCCGCGCGCCGGAACGCGGCGCGGTTTGCCGATCCCGCCACGGTCGCGGTCGTCACCGGCCAGCAGGCGGGCGTCTTCGGCGGTCCGCTCTACACGGTGCTCAAGGCCGTCACCACGATCCAACTCGCGCGTCTCATCGAGCGCGAGCACGGCGTGGCCGCCGTTCCCGTGTTCTGGGTCGAAGCCGAAGACCACGACTGGGAAGAAGTCCGCACGGCCACGGTCCTCGACCGCGACTTCACCGTGGCTTCGCTCACGTTGCACGCGCTCGAAGGCGCGGGCGAACGTCCGGTTGGCTCACTGAAGCTCGACGCGGGCATCGATCAGATGATCTCGGCGCTCGAACAGCTCCTGGCGCCGACGGAGTTCACGACCGAAGTGCTGGGCACGCTGCGCCGCCGGTATGCGGACGGCGCGCCGCTCGGCACGGCCTGCGCGGGCTGGTTCGACGATCTCCTCGGCCGGCACGGCCTCGTCGTCTTCGAATCGAACGACCCGGCGGCCAAACCAGTGGCGGCCGATCTTTTCGCGCGCGAACTCGCCAACCCGTCGCGGGCCGCGGCGCTCGTCGCCGAGTCGGCGGCCGAGATGTCGCGTCTCGGCCATGCACCGCAGGTCGAACCGGCGGCCGATGCCGTCTGTCTTTTTTATGTCAGCGACGCCGGTCGTCAGCCGATCAAGCGCCAGGGCGCGGATTACCTCATCGGCGAGACGGTGAGGCCTGCCTCTGACCTCGCGGCCGAAGCGTCAGCCCATCCCGAGCGGTTCAGCCCCAACGTGCTCTTGCGCCCGCTCGTGCAGGACCGGCTGTTCCCAACGGTCTGTTACGTCGGCGGCCCGAGCGAGCTCGCCTACCAGGCGGAGTTGGGCCCGCTCTACCGGGAGATGGGCGTCGAGCGGCCGCTGCTCGCGTCACGCACGTCGGCCACGCTCGTCGATTCGGCGGCCGGACGGTTCCTCGATCGACACGACGTCCCCTACGAAGCCTTCCAAGCCCAAGACGAGCTCGCCCTCAACAAGCTGCTCGAAAGCCAGTTGCCGCCGTCGGTCGATCGCGCGATCGAGGCCATCGGCGAGTACGTCGGGGCTCGCGCGGACGAGCTGAAGGCGACGGTCGAACGCATCGACCCGATGCTTGCCGGCGTCATCGACACGACGTTCGACCGCATTCGCGGCACGCTCGATACGATGCAGACGAAGATCGTCCAGGCGAGCAAGAAGAAGGACGACACGCTGCGGCGGCAGTTCATCCGGACGCGCGCCCTGCTCTTTCCCGACGGCCATCCGCAGGAACGTCTGTTGAACGTCGCGTTCTTCGTGAACCGCTACGGCCTCACGATTGGCGACCGTCTGCTCGACGCACTCCCGCCTGCCCTCGACGCGGGCCGCGCACACTACATCGTCTCGCTCTAGTCACACGCTGCGCCCGCGGCGCCAGCGCACGCTCGCCCGGCGCGCAGACCACCGGCATCTTTCGTTCGTCGCATCTCTTGTGAACGCCCCGGTACGTCTCTTGAAGACGTCGGACGCGATGATCGAAAGGATCGGGCCGATGGCGAACGCAGACAACTGGGCAGCGATTCTCGCAGGCGGCGACGGGCAGCGTTTGCGCTCGTTCACGCGCACGCTCACCGGAGACGAGCGGCCGAAACAGTTCTGCCGGCTGCTCGGCACGCACACGCTCCTCACCGAGACGCGCCAACGTGTCTGCCTACATGTGGCAAGCGAGCGGACAGGGTACGTCGTCACGCGCGGGCACGAGCCGTTCTATCGCGACGAGCTCGCCGATGCCGCCGGATGGCAGGTCATCGCGCAGCCAGTCAACCGCGGCACGACGGCCGCCGTCCTCTACGCGCTGCGACGCATCCGCGCCCAGGGCGGCGACGGCGCGCTCGGGCTCTTCCCCGCCGATCATTTCTATTCCGATCCGGCGGCGTTTCGCCGGACGATCGCGGGCGCCTATACGCTGGCCCACGCGCATCCGCACGCCATCGTCCTCGTCGGCGCCGAGCCCGATCGGCCAGAGACTGAATACGGCTGGATCGAGCCGGGTCCCGCGCTGCAGGACGCACGGATGCTGCCCGGTCTCGGCGCGGCGCGTTCGGTGAAACGTTTCGCCGAAAAGCCGTCGGTCGACGTCGCGCGTGCCCTGATGGGGCGACGAAGCCTGTGGAACACGATGATTGTCGTCGGACGCCTGAGCGCGTTCGACGAGCTCCTCGCCGCGGCCGTGCCCGAGCTGCGCCACGAATTCGCCGCGCTCGCCGACGCGCCGTCACCCGACGCCGAAGCCGCCATCGTGGGCGCCATCTATGACGCCATCGGCTCCTCCGACTTTTCGCGTGACGTCCTCGCCTCCCAGCCGGAACGGCTCGCGGTCGTGAACCTGCGCGACTCGGGATGGACCGATCTCGGCCAGCCGGCCCGCGTGCTGGACGTCCTGGCGCGGTACAACGCCTCGGATACGCATCAGGCCACCGGCTGAGATCCGCGGATGCGGCGTCTCACCCGCAAGCCCGTGGTCCGAGACCGGCGCGACGGAGTGGACGGGCCTGGCGTGAGGGACCGTCCGTCATCACGGTGCCGCGCACGTGACCAACCCGTAACATGAGACTCGTGCCTCAGGCGATGACCACCCCGCCGGCCGATCGGGTGCGGCGGCTTCCTGTCGGCGCCGAGTCGCAGCCCGGCGGCGTGCATTTCCGTGTCTGGGCGCCGGCGTCAACCTCGGTCGCCGTCGACGTCGACATTCCCGGCCAGAGCCCGTCGCTGTATCCGCTCGCCGCGGCCGCGGACGGCCACTTCGAAGGCTTCGTGGCGAACCTTGGTCCGGGCACGCGCTATCGGTACCGGCTCGACGACGGCTGCGCGTACCCTGATCCGGCGTCGCGCTTCCAGCCAGCCGGCCCGCATGGCCCGTCGGAGGTGATCGATCCGTCCGCTTTCACGTGGACCGATGCATCGTGGCTCGGTCCCGCCACATCGGGGCTCATCGTCTACGAGCTGCACATCGGCACGTTCACGGCCGCGGGTACGTGGGATGCGGCGCGGCACGAACTGCCGGCGCTCGCCACGCTCGGCGTGAATGTGATCGAAGTCATGCCGGTCGCGGATTTTCCGGGCCGCTTCGGGTGGGGCTACGACGGGGTGAACCTCTTTGCGCCGACGCGGCTCTACGGCCGGCCGGATGACTTCCGCGCGTTCGTCGACTCCGCGCACGCGCTCGGCCTCGCCGTCATTCTCGACGTCGTCTACAACCATCTCGGCCCCGACGGCTGCTGGCTCGATCGATTCGCACCGCAGTACTTCGCCGACCTCGCGACCGAGTGGGGCCGTGGACTGAACTTCGACGGCCCAGAGTCGGGCGCGGTCCGCGAGCTGTACCGCGCGAACGCGCGCTACTGGATCGACGAGTTCCATCTCGACGGTCTGCGGCTGGACGCGACGCAGGCGATCTTCGATCGATCGACGCCGCACATCCTCACCGCGATTGGCGACGAGGTTCGCCGCGCCGCCGCGCCGCGCACGACGTGGGTCGTCTGCGAGCACGAACCACAGCACGGCGAGATCGTTCGGTCAACCGAGGACGGCGGTCTCGGCCTCGACGCGATCTGGAACGACGACTTCCATCACAGTGCCGAAGTCGCGCTGACAGGCCGTCGCGAAGCCTATTTCAGCGACTACATGGGATCACCGCAGGAGCTCGTGTCGATCGTCACGCACGGCTTCCTCTATCAGGGCCAGGTGTCGGCGTGGCAGAAGCGGCCGCGCGGCACGCCAACGCGCGGGATTCGGCCGGACGCGTTCGTCGCCTTTCTCGAGAACCACGATCAAGTCGCCAACACCTGGAGCGGCCTGCGCCTGCACGCCACGTCGAGCCCGAGTCGACTGCGCGCGTTGACGGCGCTCCTGCTCCTCGGTCCGTGGACGCCGATGCTGTTCCAGGGGCAGGAGTTCATGGCGTCGGCGCCCTTCCTGTTCTTCGCCGATCACGAGGCCACGCTCGCGGCCCTCGTCCGCCAGGGCCGCCGCGATTTCATGGCGCAGTTCGGCAGCCTGGCGCATGCCGACATGGGCGACCGCCTGCCGGATCCAGGCGATCCGCGCACGTTCGAGCGTTGCCGTCTCGATCAGACCGAGCGCGAGACGCACACGGCCGCGCTCGCGCTCCACGCCTCGCTCATCGCCCTCCGACGCGAAGAGATCGCGTTTCGCTCGCCATCGTCCGAAGACATCGACGGTGCGGTCATCGGCGATCAGGCCTTTGTCATCCGCTGGTTCTGCGGGCCCCCTCGCGGCACGGCCGCCGACGACCGCCTGCTCGTCGTGAACCTCGGC
>CALFMR010000143.1 GCA_937880585.1 uncultured Acidobacteriota bacterium | reverse complement strand
CATAGAGGACATAGTTGTCGTCGGACACCGTGGCGGTTGGGGCGCCGGATAGATAGAGCGTGGCGGTGCGGGTGACTGTCGCCCCGCCATCACTGATCGTCGGCGGAATCACGTAGACGCCGGCTAACAGGACGTGTGTTCCGCTCGCCGCGGTCGTAATCGTGCCGGAGCCGTTCACGAGCAGCACGGCAGACGTTTCCCCCGCGTCCGGCTTCAGGTTGATGCCGATCGCCATCCCGTACGTGTTGCCGACATCGCCATCGCCTTCATTGGTGCCGCCGAAGGTATACAGCGCCGGGCCGGCCTGGTAGCTGTCCGAGCCGCTGAGGAGCGGCGACCCGGCCGTCCCGGCGTTGAGTGTCAGACTGCCGAACGTGGGCGCGGCCGTGGACTTCACCGACTGATTGAACCAGTCGTCCACGGTGGCGTTCCCGCTGAGGGTGAGTGTCCGTGAGGCATCGCCAGGCACGAACGTGAGCGTCCGATTCGCCGTCAGGTTCGAGGTCGTGGCCAGCGTCAAGACGTGCGAGTCGTCGCTGTCGCTGATGGTCGGCGTGATGCCGCCCGTCAGTAGATCCGTCTCGATGGCGTGGACTTCATCCTGCAGGTCGTTGATGTGCGCGGCCTGGATCTTGTCGCCCGTGGCCTTCGTCGTGAAGCTTTTCACGCTGGAGGGATAGGAAGCCGCCATGTCTACATCCCCCGAATCTGCGACTCTTGCCGCAAGGCCACGCCGTAGCCGAACCACTTGAACGGCCCTTGGCCCTGATACTGCCCGACGATCTGGATGGTGCGGCCCTCGGCTTCCACCGGCAACTCGATCGGGATCATCAGCCGATTCGCCGCGCCATAGGCGTCCGCGCCGTAGACCGCCGCGCCGTAGGCCGAGACCGCGCCGCCAATGGGGGGAGACACGCTCAGCACGGTCGAGCCGTCCACGCGGACATCGACCGCGAAATCACCCTCATTCGGCTCGCACTCCAGATAGAGCGCGAGGAAGCGCGCGACGGTGAGGCCCGCGCTCAACTCCGGACCTTCATAGTCGACGACGAGATCATCCCCATCCGCCGACGTGCCCGTGGATTCTTCCGTCATGTCGCCCGTCGCGTTCGACCAGGCGAAAAAGCGGCCCTGATTGCCCGTGACGGATTCGGCCCCGTCCCACTGCACGTAGCCGCCCAGCGGCCGGTCGGTCGTGGCCCACGCGGGCACGTCCTTCACCTGCGTCCGGGTCAGGTCGAGCACATATTCACCGGCCTCGCCATAGGCGGGCAGCGTCGGCACGGCGATCCGGATTTCCTTGTCGCGTCGGTGGTAGCAGACCGGGATCAATGCCAGGTCGGCCGCTGTCGCGCTGGCGATCATCGCGCGCCAGTCCGTATCGATGTCGTTCGAGAGCAGTCGATCCGAGGCGCCATCGAAGATGTAGACGCCCTGCGCGGCGGCGTGCACGATGCCTTGCTCCACGATGTCGACGGCGCGTGCGCCGAGCGCGCCAGCTTCGACGGCGGCCGAGGGCCGGACCTCGAAGTCGAGTGAGGTTTGGCCGATGATGAGAAACGCCTGTTTCGACTTCCCGAACACGACGAGCACATCGCCGAGCGGGATGATGGCGGCAATCTCATCGCCCCGCGTGAAGGGCATGTCGATGTAGTAGAGCGCCGGCCACGACTGGCTCTCGAAAATCTCCGAGAAGGCGAGTCGCGTATGATCCGACGCCATCCGCGCCCACCAGCGGTTCTTCCACGGCACGCCGAAATCCAGCGCGGGCGGCACGTCCTTCCTCGTTGGGGCCTCAATATCCGACAACCAGGTGTCATCGGTCAGTGTGACCGTCGCGCTGCCGCTGGCCGGATTGGCGACCGTGCCAGCGAAGCGGCGCACGGATTCGCCGGCCGTGACATCGCGGGCGTAGACGTTGATCGTGTCCACTTGCGGGTCCGTCGACCGCGCGATGGTTACCGTGACGGAGAGGTTCGGACTGGCCGTCGTCGCACTCGTCGTGTCACTCTCATTGCTTTCGGTCGCCAGCACGCTGTCGGCATAACTGGCCGAGACCTCGATCTCATGCGCGTCCGTGAGCGACCCACCCGATGCGGCCGCCGCCGTGGGCGCGTCCGGCGGGGTGATCCCCATCTGCGTCCACGTCTCGCCATCGGTCGACTTCTGCGGATCATTCTCGCCGTCGAAGATGGCCACGATTTCCGAGTCGGTCACGAAGTGCACGGGGTGCGCGTCGGACCAGCCGGTCGAGACGGCCGTGCCCGGGTCGCCGCCGTCCGTCACCTTGTAAACGTCGCCATCGGCCGCGAGCAAGGTAAACGGCGTGATGCCGTCGAGGTAGATCCGTGCTGCGCCTTGGGGCCGTGTCGCGCCGACGCTCGACGTGAGCCAACTGGCCCATCCGGCGCGCGGCTGCCACTCGCCGGGAATCGTGAGCTTCACGTTCCGGAGTCGTCGCGCGCGCTCGGGCTCCATCAGTGTGGTCGCCACGCGCCGATCGAGGCCGCCGGTCAGATCCGTGACCGAGACGACCGACACCCCGGCCGAGGCGACCGAGGATCGCCGAGACGAGCGGCGGGCCGTCGCAACAGTCGCCATGCGCTAGAACCGCAGATTACCCCAGCGGATCGGCTGCGTGCTGCCACCCAGCGGGGCAGGCGGCGGCGGGGGCGGTGGCGCCGAGGGCCCCGTGGTGATGATCGGGCCGTGCGTCGGCGGGTTAGACGTCCCGGTATCGCCGGGCGTGATCGTGGGCGTCGGGGCCTGATAATTGCGCGCCGCCTGAAGCAGCGCCGCAACAGCCTGAGCCGCCGGCGACATGCCACTACTCGGGGCCACAGGAAGTGCGGCGGGGGCAGGCGCGAGCGGCGAACTCGGCGCGCCCATCCCTGCACGGCCCGCCTGGAGCGCGGACTGCAACACGGCCGCATCCGGCGAGACGGGCGCGGCCGGGCCGGTCTGCGGCGTCAGCAGTGACGAGGGCGAAATCGCGCGCGCGCCCAAGATGCGCGGCAGGTGCAGCGAGAGCACTTGCAGCGCCTGCTGCGTGGGGCTGAGCGCGGCGGCGTTTTGCTGTTGCGAGCGACGATCCGGCGAGGCCGGTGGCGCGAAGGAGAGTCCAGCCATAAGGGTTACTCCGACGACCCGAGCCCGACTCGGATCGGATCAAGGGCGACCGTGTCAGCCGAGGGGCCGCGCACGGTGCCACGAAAGCGCGGGGGCCGCGCGTCGACGCGACGCCGCCGTGTCTCGCCGCACTGGTCACAAAACGGGCGAGTCGTTTTTGCTGGGATGCGGGCGCGATGCCCGCATGCGAAGAGAATCGTGACGTCAGCCACGGCGTACGGCGACCTCGCGCCGATAACTCCGCGCCACGCCCACGGTCTTCCCGCCGGGCGCGCGCTGCTTGTCGAGATAGGCCAAGACGCGCTGCTCGGCCTGCTGGCGCTTCACGGCCGACTGCTGCGTGTCCTTCCGCAACTTCTCGAGTTCTGCGGCGGCGTAGAGCGGCAGCGCATCGGTATAGGCCGCGAGCGCGGTCCGCGTCGCGCCTGAGACCGTGAACGGCTGATCGTCGTCGTCCACCATGTCCGCGGGCCGAATCACGTAGGGCACCTGCACCGTCCATGTCGCCCCGCTCGGAATCGTCGGCGTCGGCGTGATCCCGATCCAGTCTGTGCCCTCGTT
>CALFMR010000142.1 GCA_937880585.1 uncultured Acidobacteriota bacterium | reverse complement strand
CTGATCCGCGACCGTGCGTGCCTCTACATCGATCATTCGCCATTCGCGGATACGGACCATCTGGACGTTCGCGGCAATCTCTTCGCCGCCTGCGATGCCGGCGTGACGTTTCACGCGAGCGAGACGCGGACGACGTTCGCCGACAACCGCTTCGAGGGCAACCAGACCGCCGTAACCGTCGAGGGCCGCGGCTCGGCGCGAGACATCGTCTGGCACGGCAACTACTTCGACGACTATCGCGGCTACGACGCCGACGGTGACGGCATCGGCGACGTGCCGTACACGCTTCGCGACGCGTCCGAGCGGCTGATCGCGCGACGGCCCGCGCTCGCTCTCTTCCGGGGCACGCCGGCCATGGCGTTCATCAATGCGGCCGCCGACGCGTTTCCGGTACTCGAGCCGGAAACGCTGCTCGTCGACGATGCGCCGAGGATGCGTCCGGCACCCGATGGCCGGTGAGCGAGGGCGCATGCGGATCCAGTTGCAGAACGTCTCGAAGCGATTTGGCGCACTCGTCGCGCTTGATGACGTCACGCTGACGATCCCGGCCGGCGCCCGTGTCGCACTCGCGGGCTCGAACGGGTCCGGCAAGTCCACGCTCGTCCGCGCCGTCGTCGGCCTCACGCCCTGCCGCGGGGTCACCGTGGACGGGATCGATCCTTTCGTGGACCGGCTGTCGACTGCGAGCCGGATCGCGTACGTCCCGCAGGTCGCCCCGCTCGTCGGTGCGGCGGTCGGCGAGTTGGTCGAGGTCGTCGCGGCGCTGCGACGTATCACGCCGCGCGAGATTCGGCAGGTCGCGGCCGCGCTGGGGCTGCCGATCGATCTGGTGGATCGCCGCCCGCTGCGTGCGCTTTCAGGCGGGATGAAGCAGAAACTCCTTGTCGCTCTTGCCCTCGCGGCGCCGGTGTCGCTCGTCGTTCTCGACGAGCCGACTGCGAGCCTCGACGCGTCGGCGCGATCGGTCTTCTTCGATCTCTGCCGCGAGCGGCTGTCGGGCGCGACCGTGCTCATCAGCTCGCACCGGCCCGACGAGGTCGCCGAGCTGGCCGATCGCGTCGTGACGCTCTCGGACGGCCGGATCGAGGACGACGAGCCGGCCGCGGCCTGGTCGGCGAGGCGGTCCGCCGGCCGCACGCTCCAGCATTCTGACGCGCGCATCGAGACACGGCCGCAGGAGGTGAGAGCGTGACGCGCGCAACCGAGATGACGGTGGATACTCGGGTTGGCACCGCCGGCCGAGTCGCGGTCCGTACTGATCTCAGCACGACGCAACGGATCCACGCGATCGCGCGCCTCGAGTGGGCAGACGTCCGGCGGTCGCGCTGGCTCGTCATGTCGAGCGCGCTCTATCTCGTGCTCGCGTTGCTCGTCGCGGGTATCGGACTGCGAGAGTCCGAGGTGCTCGGCTTCACGGGTATGGGCCGCGTGCTGGCGTCGTTCAGCCACGCGCTCGTGCTCCTGCTTCCACTCCTCGCCCTGGCCGGCACCGCGCTCGTCGTTGGTCGGGCGCGCGAGAGTGGCGCGCTCGAGCTGCTGCTCAGCCAGCCGGCCACGCGCGAAGACTACTTCGCGGCCGTCACGATCGTGCGCACGGCCACGCTGGGCCTGCCGCTCGTTGTGCTGTTCGCGGCGATGGTGCTCGTGAGCGGCGTCGTGCTGGGTCAGCCCGTGCCGTGGGCGTTCCTCGCCCGCGCCCTTGCTGTCTCAGCCGCGCTGGTCTGGGCCAGCGTCGGCCTCGGGCTGGTGATTTCGACGACGGTGCGCGAGTCGTCGCGCGCCATCGTGTGCGTCCTGATCGCATGGGCGGCGGGTGCCGCCGTACTCGATTTCGCGCTCATCGGATCGATGCTGGCGTGGCCGATCCCGACGCCGGTCGTGGTCGCGGTCGCGATGACGAATCCCGTCGAGGCGGCGCGGCTCGCGCTGCTCGCCGGGAGTGACGGGTCGCTCGACACGCTCGGCCCCGTGGGCGTGTTCTTCGTGCGGCGCATGGGCGCCGGCTGGCTCACCGCCGTCGGCGTGGCATGGCCCGTCGTTTTCGGCGCCGTGTGCTGGTGGATCGCCCGACGGCGCTTCGCGCGGGCGGAGGTGGTGTGACATGGCCGGCAAGGGATTTCGATCGCTCGTCGATCGGTTCGAGATCTTCCTCAACGAGCCGATTCGGTTCGGCACGCGCATCGCGCTCACGCTGCTCGTGCTGCCGCTGCTCTTGACCTTCACGCAGCCGCTCTGGCGCATCACGCTGCACGCGCCGCAGTACCCGGCCGGCCTCTCGATGGACATCTACGCGTACAAGTTGACGAGCGGCCACGACGGTCACGACGTCGACGAGATCAACGAGCTCAACCACTACATCGGCATGCGCCGGATCAATCGCGCGGCGTTCGCCGATCTCGACTGGCTGCCTTTTGCGATCGGGCTGCTCGCGATCCTCGCGCTCAGGACGGCCGCCATCGGCAGCGTGCGGACGCTCATCGACCTGGTCGTCGTCACCGGCTACGTCACGCTCTTTGCCTTCGCGAGGTTCGTCTATCGTCTGTATTCGTTCGGGCACGATCTGGATCCGCACGCCGCGTTCCGGATCGAGCCGTTCATGCCGGCCGTCATCGGCGCGAAGCAAATCGCGAATTTCACCACCGAGTCGATGCCGGGCGCCGGAACGATCCTCATGGCGACCTTTGCCATGGGCATCGCGATCGTGGCGGCCTGGCATCTCGTCGTCGGATACCGGAGCGCGTGGAAGCCATCGGCGCGGATTTCCGCGCGGTCCGCTCTGCCGCCGCTCGAGGGCGCCGCGCGGAGGCCGTACGCGTAACCGCGCGGTTGCCATCATCGCCATCGTGGCGATGCTGGTGTCGTTGACCGCCTGCCAAGCGCGCGATGCCGGTCCCGCGAGCCTGGCGTCCGACACGACGTGCGCGTATTGCCGGATGCGGGTGAGCGATCCGCGCCTGGCATCCCAGGTGCTGATCCCGGGCGAGGAGCCGCGGTTCTTCGATGATCTCGGCTGCCTCACGAAGTTTCTTGCCGACTCGCCGGGCCTCGCCCAGCGCGCGCGGATCTATGTGGCCGATCACCGCACCGGCGTCTGGACGCCAGCGGATCGCGCCGTCTATACGCGAACGGTGTCGGTGACCGCGTCGATGGGCTCGCGTCTCGTCGCGCACGCCTCTACGGTCTCGCGCGACGCCGATCCGGCGTCCGCGGGTGGGGCAGACGTTGGCGTCCGCGAGGTGCTGGGGCCATGAAGACGATCCAGCGATAGCCGCCGTCGTGTTCGA
The DNA here is from genome assembly GCA_937880585.1 of uncultured Acidobacteriota bacterium. GTDB lineage: Bacteria > Acidobacteriota > Vicinamibacteria > Vicinamibacterales > SCN-69-37 > CALFMR01. The sequence goes on along the minus strand of CALFMR010000142.1, from coordinate 661 downwards.
CTGCCAGGCGTCGTCGGAGTGAGATTGACGGTTGGACCGCGCTGGTCCGCCGTCTCCAGGGGACGCGCCGATTACCACGCCGGCCGTCCCTGGAGCTACATTTGAGCCGTGGAACCGCACGTGGCGGCCGCTGACGCGAGCCGCATCGCGCTCGCGAACCTGCCGTATCCTGCGACACGCGAGGCATCGGTCGCGCTCGCGGAGGAGGCCATCGCCGCCGCGGCCGACGCGGGCGCGGTGCTCGTCGCGCTTCCCGAGTGCTACGTGCCCGGCTATCGTGTGCCTGGCACGTCGCCTCCCGCGCCCGATGCCGTGTTTCTCGAAGACGCGTGGTCCAGGCTGCGCCGCGCGTGCGCCGAGGCGAAGATCGTCGCCGCCGTTGGCACCGAGCGCCTGGTCGACGATGCGTGGCGGATTGCGGTCATCGTCATCGACGCGGACGGGCATGTCGCCGGCTTCCAGGATAAGGTGCAGCTCGATCCCACCGAGGAATCGATTTACGCGCCCGGACACGGGAGGCGCCTCTTCACGGCGGGTGCCCTGACGTTCGGTGTCGCGATCTGCCACGAGGGATTCCGCTATCCGGAGACGGTGCGCTGGGCCGCCCGGCGCGGCGCGCAGTTGGTGTTGCTCCCACATTACTCATGGCACGAGCCCCGCG
>CALFMR010000141.1 GCA_937880585.1 uncultured Acidobacteriota bacterium | reverse complement strand
CGACCGATTCGGTCCAACGTTTCTCTCTGTCGTCGTGCCGGCCGGCCGCGTGACGTGGGCGGTGTATCGACACGAGCTGGCGCGGAGCGACAACGCGTTCCAGTCGGACGGCGTCTTCGAGCGGCTGACGTTCGCGGGCGTCACGACCGACGAGAACCGCGACATCCCGCTGGCTGGCCGGCGGCAGATGGCGATCGATGATTACGGCGGCAGCCTGGCCACGTCGTTGACGTCACGCGTGTCCGTCGGCGGCGGCGTGTCGGTGGCGCACCTGTCGCTCGATTCGTCGTTCGCGCGGCTCGGCCTGACGTCGCTCTACGGCGTCGTCGATCCGACCAGGGTGAGCGCAACGGCGGTGCAGGCCGCGCACGACACGGCGGTCGCGGCGAACGCCGGCGTGTCGTGGCGCGCCAGCCCGCGACTGACGATCGGCGCCGCGGTGCGGCGCGGCCCCGCGTTCACCTTCATGCAGGAGGATCGCGTGTTCGATCAGGACGTCAACCTCGTGCGCGCCGGCCGGTTCAAGGTTCCGGACGTCTGGGGTGCGGGCGTCGAGTGGCGCCCGGCCGAGGCGTGGCGCGTGCTCGCCGACTACGACTACGTCCAATACTCGCAACTGAAAGCGGACTTCCTCGACTTCCAGGCCATCGCGTCCAACCGTGCCGATCGCGTCCGACTCGACAACGGCCACGAGTGGCACGGCGGCGTCGAGTATCAGCGGCTGAACGGCCGCGTGCCGCTCGCCCTGCGCGGCGGTCTTTGGTATGACCCGGACCACGTGCCGCGGTACGTCGCGGCCGGCACGCCAGACGAGGAAGACGTGCTGCTTGCCGCGACGCTGCCCGGCGGACACCATCTCGTGCACTACACGTTCGGTCTGGGGGTGCTCGTCGCCGGTGTCGAGATCAACGGCGGCGCCGACGTCTCGTCAGAAACCAACTATGCAACGATGTCGGCGGTTTTCCGGTTCTAGTCCGGACGAGGCCTTGTTGCTTCCCGCGGAGACTCTTCATCCCTATGGCGAAATCCCCCACACGACGGCGTCCCACGAAGCGTCCGCGCCCGGCCGTGACACGCCGGCGCGCGCGCACGGCTCCGCGCGATCGCGAGCCGTCGCTCACCGATCGCTTCTCGAAGATGTTCGCGCCACCCGAGCTGTACGACGAAGCGAAGCGCCGCGAGTGGCGGCTCGGCGACACGCCCGAGGCGCGCGGCCCGTACGTCATCGAGCTGAACCTGCAGCACATCCAGGGCCTGGTTGGCGCCGCCGGTGCCCTGGAAACGCTCTATCGCGAGGTCGCTCCAAAAGCGCCGCCGCTCGTCCGCATCGCGCACACCTACTACCGCGGCGAGATGACGCCGCGTGAATGGCAGGCGCTCCTGGCCGCCGACGGCCGGCACGCGACGGATGCCGCGCGCGCCGAATCGAAACCGGGCGTGAAGATCGACCCGATGCAGCATCGCGCGATCTACAAGCTGTGGCCGGACTTCCCGGTCAAGAGCCAGATCTACCGGTCGATGCCGACCATCAAGGCCGACGCGGCGCTCCGGTCCTACGATGCCGCCGGCCGCGGCGTCGTCTGGGCCGTGCTCGACTCGGGCATCGACCGCACGCACCCGCATTTCCGCACGGGCGCGACGACGCTCGTCGAAGCGCCGGAAGTACGCGATCTGCACCGCTCGTTCGTCGCCGCGAGCGGATCGTTTGCCGGCTTCGCGACCGAGGGCGCGCTCCTGCCGGATCCGGACGAGCCCGGCATCAGCGCCGACGAACGGCGATCGCGCATCGACGCGCACGTCGCCGCCGCGCTCACCGACGAGTTCGGCCACGGCACGCACGTTGCCGGCATCATTGCCGGCGCCGCGCCTCGTGCTGCCAAGCCCGACGCTCCGGCCACGGTGTGCGCGCTCGAGCGCGTCTATCGCGCCAACGAGTCCGGCGATGCGACGTCTCGCGACTACGACGCCGTCGCTCATCATGACGCCGAGCTGTTCCACGGTGTCGCGCCCGAGTGCCGGCTCATCAGTCTGCGCGTCCTCGACGCCGAGGGTGGCGGCCGCTCGAGCGACATCATCCGCGCGCTCGCTTACATCCGCGAGAGCCTCAACGACAACCCGAAGATGCTGCGCGTGCACGGCGTGAATCTCAGCGTCGGTTACGACTTCGACGCGGAGATGTTCGCCTGCGGCCAGAGCCCCGTGTGCGCCGAAGTCAACCGTCTCGTCCAGTCCGGCGTCGTCGTCGTGGCCGCGGCGGGCAACACGGGGTACGGGACGGTCGGCGCGCAGGCGCGCGCGACGAAGGTCGGGCTGTCGAACACGATCAACGATCCCGGCAACGCGGAGCTCGCGATCACGGTCGGCGCCACGCACCGCGACTCGCCGCACACCTACGGCGTGTCGTATTTCTCGTCGAAGGGGCCGACTGGCGATGGACGGCTGAAACCGGATCTCGTCGCGCCCGGCGAGCGCATCACGTCGTGCGCGACGGGCGCACGCCTGGCCGCGGCGCTCAAGTCCACCCGCCCCGATCCAGCGGCGGCCGCGACAGCCAGCAGCGCCACGCCAGCACCAGAGGTCGCCTATTACATCGAGGACAGCGGCACGAGCATGGCTGCACCGCACGTCTCGGGCGCGATCGCCGCGTTCCTCTCGATTCGTCGGGAGTTCATCGGCAAACCCCTCGACGTGAAGCAGGTCTTCACGTCGTCGGCGCTCACACTCGGACGTGAACGGTACTTCGAAGGGCACGGGCTGGTCGACCTGATGCGGGCGATCCAGTCCGTTTGATCACGGGAGGCGATCATGGCCATCGCACGATTCGACGTCGAGTTCACGAAGACGGGCAGTCCGTTCAAGACGGCGCAGGTCGACGCGCTCGCGGCCGGCCTCTCGGGCGTCACGGATCTGCTGGTGCTATCGCACGGCTGGAACAACGACATGGCCGATGCGCGCGCGCTCTACGACGCGCTTCTCGGCAACGTCTCGACGATCTTCGACCACGCGTCTGACGCGAACGCGCCGGCGGCGATCAAGCGGCTCGCGGGTCGCACGTACGCCGCGTGCCAGGTGTTCTGGCCGAGCAAGAAGTTCGCGGACTCGGATCTCATCCCCGGCGGCGGCGCCGCGTCAGCGACGACGGCGAACGACCACGCGCTCGATCGGGTGCTCGCCGCGTTGAAAGAAGATCCGGTGCGCCTCGGCGGCCACGATCGGCCGGCGGCGCGCGTCAAGGCGATCGATCGCGCCATCAAGGCGCTCGAGGCCATCGAACACGATCCCAAGGCGCGCCAGACGTTCGTCGACGCGATCCGGCAGGCCGTCGGTCGCGGGCCGTCGGCCAAGGAGCGCGATGACGGGTCGTCGCATTTCTTCGAGGACGACGCGGAGACGCTGTTCACGAATCTCGCGCAACCGGTGAAGGCGCCGGTTGGCCACGCCGCGGGCGGCGCGACAGACGTCGGTGCCGGCGGCGGGGCGGCAGGACTCGGCGATCTGCTGTCAGGCGCGAAAGCCGCGGCCCGGCGCATCGCCAACTACGCGACCTACTATCAGATGAAGGATCGCGCGGGCGTCGTCGGATCGAAGGGGCTCGCTCCCGTGCTCGCGACGTGCCGTAAGGCGAATTCCACGGTGCGGCTGCACCTGGTCGGCCACAGCTTCGGCGCGCGGCTCGTCACGGCCGCCGCGGCCGGCATCGCGCCGCATTCGCGCGACGTCACGATCTCGTTGTTGCAGGGCGCCTTCTCGCACAACGCGCTCTCGGGCGACTACGGCGACGGCAAGCCCGGCTTCTATCGGACGGTGCTCGCTGACACGCGCGTGTCCGGGCCCGTCATCATCACGCACACGAAGAACGACAAGGCGGTCGGCGTCGCCTACCCGCTGGCGTCGCGGTTGGCCGGCGAAATCGCCGCCGCGCTCGGCGACGAGAACGATCCGTACGGCGGCATGGGCCGCAACGGCGCGCAGCACACCGTCGAAGCGACCGGCCACGACGACACGCTCGGCCCGGTCGGCCACGCGTACACGTTCGCCGCCGGCACGGTGAACAACCTGCTCGCCGACGCGGTGATCAAGGACCACAACGACGTCACCGGCGGCGAGGTCGCTTACGCGGTGTTGTGCTGCACGGGGGCATAGACGAAGGGCGGACCAACCGGTCCGCCCCTCTCAACTGTGAACGTCGAACTTTGAACGTCGAAATGGCTCTCCCCCGACCCTGAAGGGTCGGGGCTCCACGGATGATCTCCGCTTCCGTCGGAGCCCTGGGCCTTCAGGCCCAGGGGGACAGCGTTGCCGTCCGGTTCCCCGGGCCTGAAGGCCCGGGGCTCCATCAGAAAGCAGAATGCCGGCGGAGAACGCCTGCTCAGTTCATGACGAACGCGTAGAGCGTGTCGCCGACGGCGGCGAGGACGTACTGGCGGCCGTCGAGCATGTACGTCTCCGGCGCATTCGAGATGTTGCCGATTCGCGCGTGCCAGATCGGCGTACCGTTGGTCGCATCGAACGCGACGAAGTTGCCGCTGCCGTCGCCCGAGAACACGAGCTTCCCGGCCGTCGTGAGCAGTCCGCCGCCTCCGCCACCTTCGAATTTGTGCCGCCACGCGATCGCGCCGGTCGTCGGATTGATCGCGGTCAGATAATCGCCGAGTGACCCGAGGTTGAAGACGGACTTGCCGCCGAGGCCCATCGACCCGCGCGGATCGGGATCGGTCAGGTAGACGATGTTGAAGCCGTTGTGCTCCTGGATGTAGAAGAGTCCGGTGTCCGGTGAATAGGCCGGCGGCGGCCAGTTCGTCACGCCGCCTTCGACCGGCGAGACGAGCGATCCCGGAATCGTCGCTTCCTTGCCGGCGTCCGGCTCGACGACGCCGTTCGGCCGCAAGCCTTTGCCCCAGTTCGTCGTGCTCCCGTATCGCGTCGTGACGACGTGTTCGCCCGTCACGCGATCGACGGTGAAGAAGTAGCCGTTGCGCGCGGCGGTCGACACGAGCTTGCGCGGCTTGCCGTCGACGACCGCGTCGATGAGGATCGGCGTCTGCGCGGAATCCCAGTCGTGCGTGTCGTGCGCCGAGGTCTGGAAGTACCACGCCATCTTGCCCGTATCGACGTGGACCGCCATGAGCGTGCAGGTGAACAGATTGTCGCCCTTGCGGCCAACGCCGGTGTAGCCGGGCGTCGGGTTGCCCGTGCCGAAGATGTAAAGGCGCGTCTCCGGATCGAACGAGCCCGGGATCCAGACCTGCCCGCCGCCGTGGCGCGCCGCGTCGAGGTTCGGCCAGGTGTCGAGGCCGGGATCACCCTGGTTCATCGGCACCGTATAGAACTTCCACTGCAGCTTGCCCGTTTCCGGATCGAACGACTGGAGGAAGCCGGGCGAGTCGAGGTCGTTGCCCGTTCCGACGAGCACGTGGTTGTCGACGACGACCGGCGCCATCGTCGAGAAGTACTGCTGGTCGAAGTCGGAGATGACGACGTGCCAGCGCTCCTCGCCCGTGCGCGCGTCGAGCGAGACGAGGTAGTCGTCCGGCGTCTCGACAAAGAGGTAGTTGTGCCACATCCCCATGCCGCGACTGCCGATGTGCGTGCCGCCCTTCGTCTTCCAGAAGTAGTGCCAGAGCTCGTGGCCGTCGTGCGCGTCGAGCGCCCAGACGTTGTCCGGTGCCGAGATGTACAGCACGCCGCCGACCTGCAGCACGGCGCCCTTGATGTTGGCGGCCGAGCCGTTGCCGAACTCGCCGGTCCCCTCGCCGCCAACGATCGTCGGCGCACCGCCGCCTCCGCCGCGGCCGAAACCGCCGGCGGCCGGCTGTCCGGCCGTGATGCTGCCGACCCAGGCGAGCGACAGGTGCTTGACGCTCTCGCGATCGACCTGCGTGAGCAGGCTGTAGCGCCGGCCCGTGTAATCGCCCGAGTAGGTCGGCCACTCATCGGCGAGCGGCTTGTAGATGTCGGCCGGGTTCAGCCCGCCCTGGTTACCGGGCGGCAACGCGGCGGCCGCCGTCGGCTGCGCCGGAGCCGGTGCGGACGGGTTCTGTCCCGCGAGCAGCGCGACGGGCGCGGCGACGAGTGACGTCGTGAGAATCAGGGTCTTCAAAGTCATTTCAGGGTCACCAGGTAAGCCGTCACGTCGTGAATGTCTTTGTCCGTGTAGGTCGGCAGCAGATCGCGGTGCGGCGCCCGCGGATCGTGGACCTCGACCTTCGGCAGATCGCCGTGGCGCTCGAACGTGCGCTCGAGTCCGTTCGGCGGATCGATCGTGACGATGAAGTCGTCGATGCGCACGAGCCGGCCTTCGACGGTCTGTCCGGACGGCAGTGTCACGGTCGCGGTTACCGGAGTCTCGGCGCCCGCGCCCGCGCCGCGGCCGCGGCCACGTCCCCCCTGCCCACCGGCCACCCACGTGTTCTGAAGATCGACGGGATCGGGGATGCGCGACGCGAGCCCGGCGAGATCGCCGGTCGCCGAATGACACGCGCTGCACTTGGACTGGAAGTACGCCTGGCCCGCCTGTGCGTTGCCGACGACGATGTTCAGCACGACGGGCGGTCCGGGAGGCGGCGCGCCCTGGCCGCGAGCCGACCGCAGCACGTCGTGAATGTAGGTCGCCACCGCCTTGACGTCATCATCGGAGAGCGTGAAGGCCGGCATGCCCTTGTCGGCGCGCGCGCCGTGGACGATGGGCGCGATGAGCTCACCGTCCTGGTCGCCCAGCACGACTTGCGATCGCAGCAGGTTCGGGCCGCCTTGATCGCCACCGCGTAGGTCGGGTCCGTGGCACGCCCGACAGTTGATCTCGTAAATGCCCTTGCCACGCGCGACGATGGCCGGATCGGCCGCGGCGCGCTGCTGGGCGGGAAACGTCGCGGGACCGCCACGTCCTCGGCCGCCGCGGCCGGCGCCCTGCCCGGCCGCAGCCGCGGGCGTGGCCGGCGGCGCGGGCGGCGCTTGCGCCCCGAGCCGCACCGCAATGGATGCCGCGAGGAACGTGCCCGCCACGGCCAGACCAATCTTGAATCGCATCAAGCACCTCGAACGAAAACAGCTCGACTTTTGTCGCGTAGATAATACGCGGGCCGGACAAAAAAGTGACAACGGTCATCCAGGCGCGGGCACGGAGATCGTGACGCAGGTGCCGCGGCCCGGGCGGCTCGCGCAGTGGACGACGCCGCCGTGGTGCTCGACGATCGCGCGCGTCACGGCGAGCCCGAGACCAGCGCCGGACGGATCCTGCCGCCGCGCGTGCCGGCCGCGATAGAAGGCGTCGAAGACGTACGGCAGGTCGTCCGGATCGATTCCTCCGCCCGTGTCAGTGACCGCGACTTCGATCTGTCCGCCCAATCGGCGGCCGACGACCACGACGTCGCCGGCCTCGCGGTTGTAGTGGATGGCGTTGGCGACGACGTTCGTGAGCGCCTCGCGCAGCCGATCGGGATCGCCCACGACCGCGAGCGTGGGCGCGGCGATGCGCACCGTGACGCCGCGGCGATCGGCGAGCGGCGCCAGGTCGGACGCGGCTTCGGCCGCCAGGCGATCGAGGCGAACGGCGACGCGCGCGTTCGCTGCGGCCGCGCCGCGAGCCACGGCCAGCAGCCGCTCGACGACCGCCTGCATGCGCGCCGCCGCGCGCGCGCAGACGCCAAGCGAGCGGCGCCATTCCTCGTGCGTGCGCTCGCGCGCGAGCGCCCATTGCGTTTCGGTCGAGAGCGCCGTGAGCGGCGTGCGCAGCTCGTGCGACGCGTCGGCGGTGAACCGCTGCTGGCGATCGATCGCGGCCTGCAGCCGGTCGAACGCGCCGTTCAGCGCGCGACCAATCTGGTCGAGCTCCGTGCTCTCGCCGGCGGCGGGCACCCGCGCGGCCAGATCGCCTGCCATCATCCGGCGCGCCGTGGCGGCGATGCGCGCGAGCGGCGCGAGCATCCGGCCCGCGAGTAGCCAGCCGAGCGCCATCGAGATCGCGAGGACGCCAGCGCCGACGAGCGCGAGACGCGCCGCCAGCGTCCAGATCGCCTGACGGACCGGCGCCAGGTCGCGGCTGACCACGATCCGCACGCCGGAGGCGGCGACGACGGTTCGCTCGCGCCGGCCCTCGCGCGTGCGAAGCCCCGGCGCATCGGGCCGCGCGACGAGGCTCGTCCCGGCGCGATCGAGCAGCCGGCCATCGGCCGTCCAGATCGCGTGCGCGTACGGTCCCGGCGGAAGCGGCGGCCCGAGCAGCACGTCCACACGGTCGCCACCAGCCGGACGCACGGCGCCGGCGAGCATCGCCGCGCGCGCGGCCAGGGCCGCGTCGATGTCCGTCAATCGATCGCGCCACGCCAAGTAGCACACGGCCGCTCCAAAGACCGCGACGACGAGCGCGGTGGTGACCGTGTGCCAGACGAGCAGGCGCGCGCGGAGCGACTCACGCATCGACGAGATATCCGAGGCCGCGCCGCGTCTGGACGAGATCGGCGCCGAGCTTCCGCCGGAGGGACGCGACGTGCACGTCGATCGCGTTCGACAGCAGATCGCGATCCTCCGCGTACAGGTGATCGGCGAGCGCCGCGCGGCTCATCACGCGGCCGCGATGCATGACGAGCACTTCGAGGAGATCGAACTCGCGGCTCGTCAGCTCGACCTCGCCGCCGCCGCGATGGACGCGCCGCCGCGTCAGGTCGACTTCCACGTCGCCGACGACGACGGCTGGCGTCGGCGTGCCGGCGGCACGGCGGATGAGCGCGCGCAGACGCGCGACGAGCTCGTCCACCGCGAACGGCTTGGTGAGGTAGTCGTCGGCGCCGCGATCGAGGCCGGCGACGCGATCCTCCACCGCATCGAGCGCGGTCAACAGCAGCACGGGCGTCGTCCGCCCCGCCGCGCGCAGCGCCGCGAGGACGGCATCGCCCGATCGGCGCGGCAACAGACGATCGAGCACGATGCCGTCGTACTCGATCTCGAGCGCGCGGAAGAGCCCGTCCTCGCCGTCGGCGGCTTCGTCGACGGCGAAGTGCGCGTCGACGAGCACGCGCGCGAGGCTCTCGCGCAGATCCGCCTCGTCTTCGACGACGAGCAGCCTCATCGATCGCGATCCTCCCGGCCGGCCTCGACGCGCAGATCGTCGAATGCCACGGTCGAGTCGCCGGTCGCGACGAGGCCCACGCGTCCAACCGACACGTCATGGGCGCGACGGTCATCATGATGGTGGGCGAACACGCGCACGCCGCCGATCGAGGCGCGCGTCGCGTCGGCGTCGAGCTTCACCTGCAGCGTGTGCCAGCCGGCGGGATCCAGCTCGAGGTCGTCCTCGAATTCGACGCGGACGCGATTGCCGTCGCGGACGCGATAGAGCGCGAGCGTGCCGCGGCGGAGATCGAGCACGAGCGCGTCGTAGTTCTGGGCGTCGGTGTAGCGCCAGACCAGGCCGCCGGACCGCGCGCCACCTTCGAGGCGCACACGCGCTGAGAGCGACGCCGGCCGGCCGGGCGGACGATCCTCGACGGCGAGCGCGTAGCCGTCCGCCGCCGCGTTGGCATCGTGGACGAGCGCGGCGGTCGAACCTTGGCGCCGCACGCGCCAGCGCCCCGCGTCGGACTGACGCATGGCCGCGAACACGAAGCCGGCGGGCGGCCGGTTCGGGGCATCACGATCGAACGTGTGGACGCGCCCGGCGTCGGCGGCCGTCGAAGCGGCCAGGGCGACCCACAGCGCGGCGACGATCCCGGCAGAGACGTTCATGAGACGAGCAAAAGCGCGAGTCGTCATTGTATCGCCCGCTCCATGAAGCGCTGATGAAGCTCGCCCCCCCGACGCGCTTCACCGATTCTTCATCGGCGGGTTGCTATAAGCGCATCGATGCGCCTCCCTGCAGCCGGACTGTTCGTCCTCGTGTTCACGTGTCTCGCGCTCTCGCCCGCCGCGGCACAAACGACGTCGTCGTCAAACGCCCCGCCGGTCGACATGTCGTCGGCCGCGGCGCCGACGCCGGCGCCGAATCGATTGCGCGTCGCCCTCGACTGTGGGGACTGCTTCGGGCAGTTCGTACGCGACGCGATCGACTGGGTCGACTTCGTGCGGCGGCCCGAAGATGCCGACGTCCAGATTCTCTCGAGCCGCCAGGGCACGGGCGGCGGCGGACGCCAGGTCGTTCTGCGCTTCGTCGGCCGCGGGCGGCTGGCGGGCATCGACGAAGAACTGCACGTGACGTCCGAGCCGGGCGCGCCCGAGGACGCCCGCCGCCGCGCGATCCTCGACGTCATCCGGATCGGATTGCTCGACTATCTCGCGCGCGAGGGGGCGACCGATGGCCTCGTCGTTCACGTGGAAGCCGAGCCGTCGCCGGCCGCAACGGCTGCCCGCGACGATCCGTGGAACCTCTGGGTCTACAGCCTTCACGGCGATGGACGACGCGAGGGCGAAGCGTCGAGCCAGGAATGGCACGCCTCGTTCGATACGACCGCCGACCGCGTCACCGCGCGATGGAAGCTGAGCTTCGGGCTGCACGTCGACGAGCAAGGCGAGCGCTACGACATCGACGACGACGAGAGCGAGGACGAGGTGCTGCGCGTGCGGCGGCACGAACGGTCGTTCGAGTGGTTCATCGCGCGGAGCGTGAACGGGCACGTCTCGATCGGGCTCGACGGCGACGTCGAGCGCTCGACCTACGACAACATCCGGCACCGCACGCGCGTGGCACCGGCGGTCGAGGTCAACGTGTTCCCCTACTCGCAGTACGCGACGCGCCAGCTCCGCGTCGAGTACTCGGTCGGCGTCCGGCACGCCGTGTACGACGAACGCACGATCTACGACAAGGCCGAGGAGACGCTCGGCCGGCACGAGATCTCGGCCACGCTCGATCAGCGTCAACCCTGGGGCACACTGGACGCGCGCGTCGAGTGGTCGCAGTACTTGCACGACCTGAGCCTGACGCATCTGCAGCTGCGCGGCGGCGCGTCGGTCCGGATCGCGCGCGGCCTCTCGTTCGACGCCGACGCCGAGACCGAGCGCATCCACGACCAGATCTCGCTCCCGCAGCGCGGCGCCACGCCGGAAGAGATCTTGCTGCAGCTCCGCGAGCTCGAGAGCGACTACCACTTCCGGGTGTCGGTCGGGCTGACGTACACGTTCGGATCGATCTTCAATGCGATCGTGAATCCGAGGTTCGGATCGTAAAAAACACGAGCCATCTTCTTTGCAGTGCGCTGGGGCCCCGCCCCCAGCGCTACGGCGCTTCGCCGCCTTCGCTGCGCTCGCCAGCCATCTTCTTTGCAGTGCGCTGGGGCCCCACCCCCAGCGCTACGGCGCTTCGCCGCCCTCGCTGCGCTCGGGGGCTCGCGGTGTCATCTTTTTTTGTTCTGTCCTCTGTCGGAGCCCTGGGCCTTCAGGCCCAGGGACCCTTGGCGTTTATGTACGAGTCTTTTCGTTGACACATACGAAATAATTCGTATACTACCGTCCATGGCGCGCACCGCCCCTCCCCGGCCGACCGACGCGGAGCTCGCGATCCTTCGCGTGCTCTGGGAGCGCGGGCCGTCGACGGTGCGGCAGGTGCACGAGGCCCTCGCGGGATCCCGAAGCACGGGATACACCACGACGCTGAAATTGCTGCAGATCATGATGGAGAAAGGCCTCGTCACCCGCGACGGATCGGCGCGGTCGCACGTCTATGCCGCGGCCGAGTCGTCGGAGCGGACGCGGCGGCAGATCGTCGCCGACGTCATTCAACGTGCGTTCGGCGGGTCGGCGGCCTCGCTCGTCTTGCACGCGCTCAGCACGCACCGCACGTCGCCCGAGGAGCTGGCGGCCATCCGCGAGCTGCTCGATACGCACTGGAAGACACGGAAATAGCGCCTCACGGCGCAAGGAGCCCGTATGCCCGATCTCCTGCTTCCGACGTCGCTCACCATCGCGTTCGCCAGCGCGCTCTTCCACTCGTTCTGGCAGGGGGCGTTCCTAGTGCTCGGTACCGCCGCATGGATGCGCATCGCACGGCCATCACCGCGCGCGCGTTACACGGCTGGCCTCGTCACGCTCGTGGCCTTCGCCGCCCTGCCGATCGTCACGGGGGCATGGCTGCTGCGGCCGGTGGCAATCGCCGGAACCGCGACGACAGTCGGGACGGGAACGGCCGTCAATGCGCCGCTGCTCTCGACGACGCTGGCCGCGGGCATCGTGGCGCTGTGGATCACAGGCGTCATCGGATTCTCCGTGCGACTCATCGGCGGTTGGATGGTCGCCCGGCGCGACGTTCGGCACAGCCGACCGGCGCCCTCGTCTCTACAGCCGACGGCCACGCGGCTCGCGTGCCGCCTGCGCGTGGCGCGGCCGGTCGTCGTCCTCGAGTCGTCAACGATCGCGGGCCCGGCCGTCGTCGGCTGCCTGCGGCCGAGGATCGTTGTCCCGGCGACGTTCGCCGCGATGCCGCAGCCCGACATCGACGCGATCCTGGCGCACGAAATCGCCCACGTCCGTCGTCGTGACGCGATCGTCAACGTGCTGCAGGCCGCAATCGAAACCTTGCTCTTCTATCATCCGGGCGTCTGGTGGCTGTCGGCTCGCGTGCGCGCGGATCGCGAGTGCTGCTGCGATGACCTGGCGGTTGCCACGGTAGGCGACCGCGCGGCCTATGCGCAGGCGCTCACCGATCTCGCGACGCATGCCGCGGCGCCGCGCGCGGCGCTCGCCGCGACGCACGGCCCACTCTTCGCGCGCATCCACCGTATCCTCGAGGCACCGTCGCCCGTCCGCCGTGCGAGCCTCATCGCGACGAGTCCTCTGCTCACCGCTGGTCTCGTGCCGATTGCGCTCGTCACGGCGAGCCTTGGCGGCACGCCGGTCGTGCACGCGACGAGCGGGACGACGACTGTGCGGCCGGCCGTTCGCATCGATGCGGACGTCCAGCCGGTAATGGGCGCTCGCTTCGCCGGTGTTCGCGCCGATGGGACGCCGGCGACGCTCGGGGAACAGCCGCGCGCCGCCGCGCTGGCAATGGCGGACGTCGCGCAAGACGAAGACGCTCCGCCGCCTCCTCCTCCACCACCGCCGCCCCCACCGCCCGATCGTGGGAAGCGACCGGTGCCGCCGCCTCCACCACCGCCACCGCCGCCAGATCAGCAGACGCGGCCGGCGCCGCCGCCACCGCCGCCTCCTCCACCGGCGGATGGAGAGCAATCGGCGCCGCCGGCGCCGCCTTCTCGCTAGACTCACCAGTCATCTTCTTTGCACTGGCGCGGCCACCCCGCGCCAGTCATCTTTTTTTTGCAATGCGCTGGGGCCCAACCCCGAGCGCTACGGCGCTTCGCCGCCCCCCGCTTCGCTCGGGGGCTCGCGGTGTCATCTTTC
>CALFMR010000140.1 GCA_937880585.1 uncultured Acidobacteriota bacterium | reverse complement strand
GAATGCGGACGCTGAACGTCGCGCCTCGGCCCAGGCCGTCGCTCGACGCCTCGATCGTGCCGCCGTGCAGCTCGATGAGCTTCCGCGACAGCGCGAGGCCTAACCCCAAACCGCTCCGCGCGCCATCGAATTTCGTGTCGGCCTGGCGAAACGGTTCGAAGACGAACGGCAGAAATTCAGGCGCGATGCCGATGCCGCTGTCGATGACGTCGATTTCGACGTCCGCGTTTCTGCTGCCCACGGTCACGGTGACGTGGCCGCCGGCCGGCGTGAACTTGATCGCGTTGGTGACGAGATTCGACAGCACCTGGCGAAGCCGTGCCGCGTCGCCGATGACCGTCGGGACGTCAGCGTCGACCTCGAGACGAACGTCGATGTGCTTCACGTCAGCCGCCGGCGCGACGCCCTCCAGGGCCTCACGCAGCACGGCGGCTGGTGCCACGGGCCGTCGTTCGATGGGTACGCGGCCCGCGGCAATGCGTGACATGTCGAGCAGTTCGTCGACGAGCCGTGCCTGTGCCTGTGCGTTGCGCTCGATGACGTCGATCGCGCGCCGCTGCATCGGTCCGGACAGCGCGCCCATCTGGAGCAGGCGCGCATAGCCGAGCACCGCGGCGAGCGGCGTCCGCAGCTCGTGCGACAACATGGCGAGGAACTCGTCCTTCAGGAGACTCGTCGACTCGGCGGCGGCCTTCGCTTCGCGCAGCGCCATCTCGTCGAGCTTGCGCGCCGTCACGTCCATCACGACCCCGACCATCCGATCGCCGTGCGCGGTTCGCTCGACCTGGCCGACATAGCTGAGCCAGCGCGTGCGGCCGTCGGCGGCGAGAATCCGGTAGTCGGCCGCGGCCGGCTCATCGCCTCGAATCGCGCGCTGCAGGTGCGTGGCCATCGCGTCGCGATCGTCCGGATGCGTGAAGGTGCCCCATTCCGCGGTCGAAATGCGGCCGTCGCGATACGGCAGGCCGAACAGGCGGAAGAACTCCTCCGAGCACACCGCCATGCCGGCGTGAAAGTCCCATTCGAACGTGCCGATGTTACCGGCCCGCTGCGCGAGCCGCAGCATCTCCTCGCGCCCGCGAAGCGCGGTGCCTGCCGCGGCCTCGCGCCCCACGGTTTCGCGCCGCTCGCACGCGCCCGCCGCCAGCAGCAGCGTCGTTACGGCCACCACGCCCGTGAAGAGCTGCAGCAGGATCAGGCTGTGGTGGAGGTTCGGGCCCGCAAACGGCCCCTTGCCCAGCGCCGTGTTCGAGATCGCGACGGCCGACGTGCCGACGAGCGCCAGCATCGCCGACGCCTGGTTGCCGCGCATCGCCGCGGCGATGAGTACGGGAAAGACCGCATACTCGATCGGATCGCTCCCGCCGCCGAACGCATCGCCGAACACGAGCTGGGCGACGACGAGTGCGCAGCCCGTGAACACCACGGCTTCGATCCGGCCGCGCGAAGGCCAGCGCGCCTGTGCCAACGCGAGCATGGCGGGCGCGACGACGAGGACGCCGAGCGCGTCGCCGAGCCACCAGTCGAACCACAACGACGACGCCCGCGACCACGGTTGCACATGGGCGAGCGAGAGCGTCAGTACCCCGACGGTCGCGCTCGTCATCGTCGCGAGGACCACGCCGAGCGCCACGAAGGCGACGACCGCGCGAACCGTGGCGAGCCGCGCGTCGACGCGGAAACGGCGGAGCATCCATCTGGCGCATGCGGCTTCGAGCGTGTTTCCTCCGGCAATGGCGACGGCACTCCACAACGGCGCGTGCATGCCCGCGTTGGCCGCGAACGCTCCCAGCCAGATGCCGGGCCAGAGCTGCGGGCCGCCGAGCATCAGCGACGCGATCGCGATACCGGAGGGCGGCCACACGGTGCTGATCTGCTCGGCGGCGAACGCGACGTGGAAACCGAGCTTCGCCGTCGCGACGTACGCGAGCGCGACGCACGCGTTGAGGAGAACGAGGCGTCTCATGGGAGGGGGCCGGGGCGCACCCGGCGCGGCCCCTATTGTGCGGCCGGTGGAGGCAGAAGCGACGCGATCGTTTCAACGAGCTCGTCGGGCAGGCAGGGCTTCGTCAGGACCGCGTCGAAGCCCTCGTCGAGCAGCATGGCCTGATCGGCCGGAAAGGCGTGCGCGGTGAGCGCCACGACGGGAGCGCCCGACAGCGCACGGTCGGCCTTCAGCGCGCGCATGGCGTCCAGCCCCGAGAGGCGCGGCATCCGGATGTCGAGAATGACAATCGCCGGCCGATCGCGTCGGGCGACCTCGAGGGCCTCGATGCCGTCTTCAGCCGTGACGACGGTGAATCCTTCGAGCTCGAGGACGTCCCGATACAAGGCGCGCGTATCGGCGAAGTCGTCCGCCACGAGCACGAGGCGACTGTTCGTCGCGGCCGACGTCGTGTTCACGACGCGATCATGGACGCGGCGGATTCGTGACATGGTGCCCGCGCCATCGCCGAGTTGCCGGAGATCGTAGGCGCAGAGGACGGGCGAGCCGGTCTCGTGCGCCAGCTCGTGCCCGAGCGCCTCGAACTCGATCGCGGCGTCGATGCGACCCCGCGACGCGAGAAGTGAGACGAGATCCCCGAACACGCGAAAGGGCCGGCCCCCGTCGCCAGCCGCATTCGCCAGCAGGTCGCGCGCGAGGTCCCGATCCACGCGACCGGCAGCCATGATGCGGTCGGCGAGCTCGCACGCGTCGATGAGCACGAGGTCGCGCGATTGGATCGCCGCGTCGACGTCGGCGTTCTCGGCCAACCGATCCCGGACGAGCTGCCAACGGTCCGGTGAGGTGAGCAGGAGCACGCGCTCGCCCCGGGATCGGCCGTCACGGACGAATTCGGTGGCCTTGCCAAGACACTCGTCGTCCTGGTCGTAGAACAGCACGACGTGCTCGGCCGTGTTTGGCATGGGCGGATGATAACCGACGGCCGCCCGCGATACCCGTCCGCGCGCCGGCGCCTACTTTCGACGGTGGTGTCGATGCCATTGAACCCCGGGTGCGGCCCTCGACTGTAGAATCCCGACATGCTTCCACGGTCCTTCAGGACGATTCGCCGGTCGGTGCTCGCCGCCGCGCTCGGCCTGTTCGCCGTCGCCCCGCTCTCGTCGCAGACACCGTCTCGATCGACGGCGCCGCACCTCGAACGCCGCGGCGCGGCCACGCAGCTCATCGTCGACGGCAAACCGTTTCTCATGCTCGCCGGCGAGCTCGGCAACAACGCCGCGACGACGATGGAGGCCGTGCGGCCGATTTGGACGAACCTGGTCGCGATGCACCTCAATACGGCGCTGATCGCGCTGTCCTGGGCACAGATCGAGCCGAAGGAAGGCGAGTTCGACTGGAGCCTCGTCGATGGCCTGCTGCAAGGCGCTCGAGACAACCATCTGCACGTCGTCTTCCTGTGGTTTGGAAGCTGGAAGAACACGTGGTCGAGCTACGCGCCCGACTGGGTGAAGGCCGACTACACGCGGTTTCCCCGCACGCGGCAGCGCAACGGCACGCCGGATGAACGGCTGACGCCGCTCAGCGCCGTCAACCGCGACGCGGACGCACGGGCGTTCGCGTCGCTGATGCAACACATCCGCGCGGTCGACGCCGAGACGCACACCGTGCTCATGATGCAGGTGGAGAACGAAGTCGGATCCATTCCTGACGCGCGCGACTACTCGCCCGTGGCGAACGACGCGTTCGCGAAGCCGGTGCCGAAGGCGCTCGTCGACGACCTCGTCGCGCACAAGGACACGCTCGCGCCCGACCTGCGCGCCGCGTGGCAGACGTCGAACTTCCGCACGAACGGCACGTGGGAGGAACTGTTCGGCAAAGCCCTGACGACCGACGAGTTCTTCATGGCGTGGCATTACGCGACCTATATCAATGCGGTCGCCGATGCCGGCAAGCAGGCCTACGACATCCCGATGTTCGCCAACGCCGCGCTGATCCGCACGAGTTATGTGCCAGGTCAGTACAACAGCGGCGGGCCGCTGCCGCAGTCCTTCGACATCTGGCACGCCGGCGCGCCGCGCCTCGACATGCTCGCGCCGGACATCTATTTCAACTTCAAGGAATGGACGGCCAAGTACGACCGGCCGGACAATCCGTTGTTCGTGCCCGAGACGTTCGGCGGCGCGGCTGGCGCCCCGAATGCGTTCTACGCGCTCGGCCACGAGGACGCGATGGGATTTTCACCGTTCGGGATTGGCGGCGAGCCGGACGCGACCGACGTGCTCGGTCCCGTCTACGACGCGCTCGCGCAACTGACGCCGCTCATCCTCGAGCATCAGTCGTCCGGCACCGGCATGGACGCCGTCGTCGTGGATGGCCTGACGCGCGCGCAGCGGATTCGTGTCGGCGACTACACGCTCGACCTCACGCCGCTCGGCGCGGGAGGCGCGACGTCTCGAGGTGCGGAGACGCCGCCGTTCGGCCTCTTCATCGCCACAGGGCCGAACGAGTACGTCATGGCCGGCAGCGGTCTCGGCATCAAATTCACACCGGAGACACCCGGCGCGTCGTACGTGGGACTCGGAACCGTACAAGAAGGACGCTTCGTCGACGGCCGCTGGGTGACGAGCCGGCAGCTCGGCGGTGACGATACGGGCCAGGGCACGGCGCTCTCGCTCCGCGGCACGCCGCACGGTCCCGGCATGCTGCGCGTCACGCTCTATCGCTATCAGTAAGGATGAAGTCGCGCGATTACCCGCGCCGCGCGGCTTCGATCGCGGCGACGTCGATCTTCCGCATCGTCATCATCGCTTCGAACGCGCGCTTCGCCTCGGCGCCGCCGGCAGCCATCGCGTCGGTCAACACGCGCGGCGTGATCTGCCACGACAGGCCCCAGCGATCCTTGCACCACCCGCACGCGCTCTCCTGCCCGCCGTTCTCGACGATGGCGTTCCAGTAGCGATCGGTTTCCGCCTGGTCGTCAGTCGCGATCTGGAACGAGAAGGCCTCGCTGTGTTTGAAGTGCGGTCCGCCGTTCAGGCCGATGCAGGGAATGCCGAGAACGGTGAACTCGACCGTGATGACGTCGCCCGCCTTGCCGCTCGGGTAGTCGCTCGGTGCCTCGTGAACGGCCGTCACTTTGCTGTTCGGAAACGTCTCGGCGTAGAAGCGTGCCGCGTCGTGCGCGTCCTTGTCGAACCAGAGACAAATCGTGTTCTTGGGCTTCATGATGTGGCTCCGGAGTCATTATCACGCGTGCGTGCGTCTGGCGCCGCGGCCAATCGCGCGAGCGACACGGCGGACACGGTTCGCGAGCGGACGTCGATGAGGCTACGATCGTGGCGGAGGCATCATGCGCATTTCACGAAGCGGATCGCAGCCATCGAGCAAGGGCCCGGCCGACTATTTCACGGGCACCGTCCGGATCGATCCGCTGTTCCAACCCGAAGCGCCGGCCCGCGCGGCCTCAGCGAGCGTGACGTTCGAGCCTGGCGCGCGCACGGCCTGGCACACGCATCCGCTCGGACAGATTCTGATCGTCACGGCGGGCTGTGGACGTGTGCAGTGCGTGGGCGGTCCCGTCGAAGAGATCCGGCCCGG
>CALFMR010000139.1 GCA_937880585.1 uncultured Acidobacteriota bacterium | reverse complement strand
TTCGCGCAGTGGTCGGAGGAAAAGGGTATGCCGCGCCGCGCGGCGATCATCGAAGCCGGCCGCGCGAGACTGCGGCCCATCCTGATGACGACGTTCGCGCTCATCGCCGGCATGATCCCGGTCGCGCTCGGCCACGGCGAAGGCGCGGACTTCCGCGCGCCGCTCGGACGCGCCGTCATCGGCGGCGTCCTCACGTCGACGCTCCTGACGCTCGTCGTCATCCCGACGTTCTACGACATCCTGTCGGATTGGCGCGACGCGACGCGGCGCCTGTTCGGCCGCAAGCCGTCGCACGAACGCGAGACGGTCCGGCTGGCGTCGTAGCCGCGGCCCATCGCCACGGGTGGGCCGCGTCGGTCATACTGCTGGGGCACCCCTTCGGAGGTCTGGATGATCACGCACGCTCTCGTTCCCGTGCTGTTCGCGCTCGCGCTCGGCCAATCGGCACCCGCCGCGCCGCAGAACGCCGCCAACCCGTTCGCGTCCGTCAAGACGTTGTCGTGCACGTTCCCGACCTATGCCGCGGCCGAATGGGCCGCGCCGCCGTCGGTGACGACGAGCCAGCAGCAGGACTTCACGTTCCGCATCGACGCGATCAACGTGAAGCGGCGGAACGCGCAGATCGTCGGCGCGTCGGGCACCACCCTCGCCACGGCCGTCCTGACGCCGACAGGACTGAACGTGATCGAGCAGACGCCCATCGGCAACTTCACGCTGACCACGGTGTTCACGGCGGGCGGCAAGGACGGCGCGTACCTGGCCGTTCATTCGCGTCATCTGGGCGACGTCAACAATCCGCCGAGCGTCTCGCAGAGTTACGGGTCCTGCACGGTTCCGAAATAGGGGCCGGTTCGCGCGCGGGCCAAGGGCGCGTGGTGCCGGGTTCCCCCTGGGCCTGAAGGCCCAGGGCTCCACGGATGGGGCAAGGGCACTCGCGGGCGGGCGAGACTCGCTCGCCGGACGATCGATCGCCCGCGCGGGCGGACGGATCCCGCTTTCCTGAACGACGACCGCACTCGCCGGCTCGCGCGACCCGCTTTCCGGACGGTCGATGTCACTCCCGGCCGGCCGGATCCCGCTTTCCGGATGATCGGCCTCGCTCCCGGGCGAGCGCGACTCGCTTGCCGGAAGATCGATCTCACTTTCGGACAAATAAGGTCGCCATTCTGGATTGCCTGTGATGTCCCACGCGGACAATGAGTTACAGGTGCGATGAATTTCGAGTGCGATCGCGCTGTTGGGTGGAAGTGAGATCGCAAATGGGTGAAAGCGGTCGCGCAAGTGGGTGGGGGCGAGGACGCAAATGGGTGCAAGCCGTCGCGCGATGGGGTGGGAGTGAGCTCGCAATTGGGTGAGCGCGCCCGCGCGATTGGGTGGCAGTGAGTCCGCGATTGGGTGCAAGCCGTCGCGCAAGTGGGTGGACGCGAGATCGCAAATGGGTGCAAGCGATCGCGCGATTGGGTGGGTGCCGCTCCGCGGTTGGGTGGAAGCGACGTCGCAATTGGGTGCGAGCGCCGTCGCGGTTGGGTGTCAGCCGACGCTGACCGCCATCATCGTGATGTCGTCGAACAGATCGCGTCCCGCGCGGAAGTCGGCCACCGCGCGTTCCACCATCGCGAGCAGGTCGTCGCCCGGTCCGCAGGCGGTGAGCACGGCCTCGAGCCGGCTCGCGCCGAACATGTCGTCGTTCGGGCCTTCGGCCTCGACGCAGCCGTCCGTGTAGAAGAAGAGCCGGTCGCCCGCGTGAAGGTCGACGCGCGCCTCGGTGTACCCGCGTCCCGCGAGAAGGCCGATGGGCAGCCCCGAGGACGACATGCGCTCGAGCCCGCCGTCCGCTCGCACGACGAACTGCGGATGGTGGCCGGCGTTGACGTAGCGCAGACTGCGGTCGCGCGGATCGAAGATCGCGACGAAGAGCGTCGTGTACACCGGCACCGGCGTACTCGCCTCGATCTCGACGTCCAGCTCGCCGGCAATCGCGGCGAGATTCTGGCCGAGCGCGAGCCGCGTGCGGAGCGACGCCTGCACGTTCGCCATGAGCAGCGCCGCGCCGACGCCTTTCCCCGAAACGTCGCCCACGAGCAGCGCGACCTGCCCGTCGGTAATCGGGAAGTAATTGAAGAAATCGCCGCCGACCTCGCGCGCGGGGACCGACACGCCCTTGATCTCGGCCAGCCCCAGCTTCATCGGGCTCTGCGGCAGCATGTCGTGCTGAATCTGGCGGCCGAGCTCGAGCTCGCGCTTCAATCGTTCCTGGCCGACGGCCACCCGCTGGTGCTGCTCGACGTCGGCCGCCATCTGGTTGAACGCCTCGGCGAGCCGGCCGACTTCGTCGTGCGATCGCACGGGCACGCGCGCGCGGTAATCGCCCGCCGCGATGCGGCGGACGCCGTCGCTCAAGAGCAGCAGGTTGCGCGTCAGCCGCGTGGCCAGCGGCACGATCCCGACGAGCGCGAGCGCGATGAATCCCAGGCCGAAGCCGACGTTGCGCGCGGTCGTGCGCCGGAGCTCGGCCAGCGCATCCCCCACCGGGCGCGCGATGCCGAACGTCAGGCCCGATCCGGTCGGATCGGCCGTCGTGACGACGATCCAGTCCGGCAGGACCGTCGTGCCCGGCTTGATGGACGCCTTCGCCACGCCGAGCGCCTCGACGCGGGCGCGGTCCGCGTCGTTCGGCGTATAGAGCGATCCGTCTTTCGCGACCGCGAACGGCACCTCGCCGCGATCGCGGCGCGTCGTCGCGAAGACCGTCCCGAGCAGGTTCTGCAGATTGATCTCCGCGTTGACCTGGTGCAGGACCTGGCCGTTGCGCTCGAGCGTGACGTCCAGGTGATTGCCGGAGAACGCGGTGCGCCGCTCGGTCGTCCCCGTCGAGGCCGTCGCGGCGGCGCTCGACGCGTTGGCCGCGCTCGGCGTCCGTTCGGCGGCGGTCGCCATCTGCTGCCGCGCGTCGGCCGCGACCTCGCGGGCTTTTTCGCCCGCGGCGCGCTGCGCCTCCATCACCTTGCGCTGCGCCTCCTGCGCGCCGAGGCGAATGCCCATCGCCACGCCGAACATCTGCTGATTGACCTGCGACGCGATGTGCTGGCGCTCCTCGGGCGACATGCGCTCCCATTCTTCCTGGGTCGCGTAGTGCTGCATGATCGCGCGCCGGATCGGCATCATGTCGATCGTGATCCGGCCGTCGGCGCCCGCCTCGGGAGCGCCATTGGGCGGCGTCGTGGTCGTGGACGCCGGCGGCGGGCCGCCGCGCCTGGACGCGAACGCGTCGTCGCCGAACGCGCGGCCGCCGCCGCCGCGCCGCGGTCCGCTCCCTCGATCGGCCGAGCCAGCCACGTCCGCGCCGGGCCCGCCAGCGCGAGGGGGACCGTTCGATTCGGCCGACGCATTCGACGGCTCCGGACCGCCCGATCCTCCCTGCCCTCCGGATCGATCGGGCCCGCCATTGCCGCCGCGCCGGCCTCGTCCCCGCTCGCCGGGCGGCCCGAACCCGCGCATGTTGTGCAGCTCGACGTTGTTGAGCAGCATCGCGACGTCGCCGAGCGCGTCCGCGACCTGATCCTGCGTCTGGACCCCGGCGAGCGCGGCAGCGGACGTCGATGACGACGACGCGGCCGGCGTCGACGCGGCACGCGTGCGCGACGTCGTCGCCGATGCCGGGACCACGCGCGCCGACGACGCCTCGGGCGCGTTCGTCATCTCGGCGAGCTGGGCCATCCGCTCGCTCAACTGCGCGGTGACGAGCTGCATGCGCTGCGTGAGCTCGCCGGCGAGCAGCTCCGACTCGCGGCCGGCCGCCTCGCGCATGGCGCGGACGTTGTTCGTGTACGCGTAGAAGGTCACCGCGCCGAGCGGCACGACCGACAGCAGGAAGAACGCGAGGATCAGCCGAAGGCGGACGTTCATGGCTGTAGCGCCGGAGTCGCTCCTGGTGCTGTCTCGAATGTTGCCACGACCGGCGCGTGATCGCTCGTCCCGAATTCGCGCCGTGACACGGCCGTTCGTGCACGCGCCGCCAGCCCGTCGCCGGCCAGCAGATAG
>CALFMR010000138.1 GCA_937880585.1 uncultured Acidobacteriota bacterium | reverse complement strand
CGACGCCGGATAAAGATACCCGAGATTGAAGTGAAGGCACTCTCCGGGCGAGATGCCCGTGGCCCGCGTGCCATGGATGAGCGGCGTCTCGCTGACGGTCGCCGCGTCGTACGTCCCGAGCCCCTTCACGTGCGTCGAATGCGCGAGGATGCCGCCGGGATAGTCCTTGAAGCGATCCCACTGCGCCAGGAAGTAGTCCCGGCAGTGGTAACCGATTTCGCCGATGAGCTTGCCGTGCACGTGGCTGACCTCGTGCACGTGCGGAGCGTAGATGATGACCTCACCGCCGTCGGCCATCGCCGGCTCCATCTTGTACGTGCCCTTGGCCGCCGTCCACAAGTCAGCGTACATCGCCGGCATGACGGACAGGACACGCGTGAAGGGCCGGTCGACCCAGACGATATGGCGGCTCGACGACAGCGTGGCGGCGCGGCGCCACGTCTCGTGAGGATCGCCGCAGAACATCCCGGCCACGCCCTCGTGTGTGACGACGAGCGCGAGGAGTGACAAGGGCGTGGCGAGGAAGCTCGCGGCGCGGTTGATGACGGCGCGCACCGGCGTGTCGATCGTGCCGATGATGTCGTAGCTCGTGATGAGCGCGCCGAGCCAGTGCGTGAAATGAATGATGGGCGGCGCGGCGATGCCGGGAAAGAGGTACTTCGTCCCGCCCGAAAAGCCGGCGACCTCGTGCGGGAAGACCGGACCGCAGATGAGAACGTGGTCGTACTCCGTCACGAGGCGGTTGAGCGCGACCGGCACGTCCTGCTTCAACCGGCCCTGCGACAGGTCGGCGATCTCCTGCGCCGGAATGGTGCCGAGCGAGATGAACGTGGCCGGATCGTCCCAGTGATGATTGAAGACGCGCGAGCGTCCCGCACGGCCGTCGATGACCGGACGACCGAGCAGTTGCGTGAGCTCCTCGTCGCTCATCGGCACGTGCGTGCCGAGCGCGACGAGATAATCGAGCGCGGCGACGCGCGGGCCGACGTGGCGTTCGAGCAGATCGGCCACGGCGGGCATCGGCATCGTGCGCGTGCCGTCGGGAATGATGACGAGCAGACGACGCCCGTCGATCGGAAGGGCGGCCGTACCGTCCCGCACGATGCGGTCCAGTTCCGCTTCCGGCAAATAGCCGCTGACAAGACCTCGACCAACGACGCTCACGCTTGCATCTCAATCATTTCCTGGCCGACGACGTCCGGCACCGGCTCGGACGAGGACGCACCGCCGTCGCGGTGCGCACCGACACGCACCCCGAGCGACGTGGACGTAGAGGATGAAAGACCGAGGATGCCGACCGGCGGATCGCCGGAAGACCGGTGGTCCGATCCTCATGCGTCAACTGACCACAGTGGAATTATATCTCGTCGAACGCCGCTTCCCTTGCTTACCGAGATGAACGGGTGTAGCCTGTTCTCGGTTACCGAGGGCACGACATGAGCAAACCCACCGACCTGATGCAGGGCACGCTCGACCTGCTGATCCTCAAGATCCTCGCGATCGAGCCCCTCCACGGCTGGGCCGTCGGCCAGCGGCTCAAGCAGGTGTCGGGCGACATCCTCCAGGTGAGCGACGGCTCGCTCTATCCCGCCCTCCACAAGCTCGAACAACAAGGCTGGATCACGGCCGAATGGCGGCCCAGCGAGAACAATCGGCGCGCGAAGTTCTACGCCCTCACGCGGCCCGGCCGGCGCCAGCTCGAACGCGAAAGCCAGAACTGGACCCGCGTCGCCGACGCCATTACCCGCGTCGTCACGCTGAAGGAGACCTAGCCCATGGCCATCGACCGCTGGTTCTACGTCCTCCGGATGCGCCTGCGGTCGAGCGTCAGCCGCACGCGGGCGGACCGGGATCTCGACGACGAGATCGCGCTCCATGTCGAGCGAACGATCAACGACCTCGTCCAGCGAGGCGTGCCGGCTGATGAGGCGCGGCGACAGGCGCTCGCCAGCCTCGGCAGCCTGACCGCCCGGACCGAGGAATGTCGCGAGGCGCGCGGCTTCCGCTGGGCGCGCGAGACGATGCGCGATGCCCGCATCGCCTGTCGTGCGCTCGCGCGGCGACCGGGCTTCACGACGGTCGCGGTCGCGGTCCTCGCGCTCGGCATCGGCGCGACATCCGCGATGTTCAGCGTCGTCTACGGCGCGCTGCTGCGGCCGCTGCCCTATCCGAACGCCGATCGGCTCGTCGTGCTGTCGTCGATCCAGCGGGACTGGCTCGTCACCGGGGTCACCGGCCTCATCGAGGCGCACTACGTGAACGTGTCCGCGCACGATCAACTCTTCGAGAACGTGGCGACGTGGGCGGCCACCAGATCGGCGGTTCGCACCGGTGGCGAGGCAACGGCGCTGTTCGTCGAGCACGTCACGCCGGCGTTCTTCTCCGTGCTGGGCGTCTCGCCCGCGCTGGGCCGGACGTTCGTCGGAGGCGACAACCAGCCCGGGCACGATGCCGTTGCCGTGGTCAGCGATCGAGTCTGGCGCGACGTGCTCGGCGGAACGCCGAACGTGCTCGGCGCCTCGATCGTGGTCGACGGCAAGTCCTACGCGGTCATCGGCGTCATGCCTGCGTCGTTCCGATCCCCGCAGAGCGGCGAGCTCTGGGTGCCGTGGGCGGTGACCGTCGACCCGCACAACGCGAGGATTCTGCCGGTCATTGCTCGGCTCAAACCGGGCGTTTCGGCCGCGCAGGCGGCCGCGGAGGTCCAAGCGTTGGCACCGCGCGATCCGGACGACAGCGAATCGGTGTGGCAGTCGGAGGCGCTGCCATTGTCCGACTTGCTGGTGGGCCCCACGCGCACGCCCCTCCTGATTTTCTCGGCGGCCATCGGCCTCGTCCTGCTCGTCGCCTGTGCCAACGCGGCTGGCCTGTTCCTCGCTCGCGGAGCGGAACGCGACGGCGAGTTGCGCATTCGCGCGGCACTCGGCGCGGGTCGATTGCGGCTCGTCCGGCATCTCCTCGTCGAAAGCTGCCTGGTCGCACTCGCGGGCGGCGCGGGCGGTGTGCTGCTCGCGTATCTGACGGTGCCGGCCGTTGTCGCGGCGGGCGCAGAGATCGGCGCCATCCCTCGGATGCAGGACATCCGCGTCGACGGTCTCGCGCTCGCGTTCACGTTCATCGTCGCCGTCGCGGTGGGTGTGATCTCGGGTCTTGCACCGGCACTCAGAGCCACAGGCGATCTTCAGGTGTCGGCCT
>CALFMR010000137.1 GCA_937880585.1 uncultured Acidobacteriota bacterium | reverse complement strand
GACCGCTCGCATGCCAGCCCTCGCGAATCGACGGACAATCCTCGAGCGCGCGCCGGAACAGGCTGCCGCTCGTCCAGAAAAAGTGCGTGCGCGCATCGAGATCGTCGGGCAGCGGCGTCTCGACGGCATAGGTCGCCAGCGCATCCGGATCGCCCGACGCCGTGTGCGTCAGCCGGCGCCACCCGACGGTCCGTCCGGCGATGCGATCGATATTCGGTGCTTCGAGATCGCCAAGCCCGTCGGCACAGCCGTTGACCCACACGCCGCGTGTCGCCAGCTTCTCCCACGTCCGGCTGCCCGCGGCCCAGACGACGCGATCCGCGCCAATCGTCCACGTTGACGGCAGCGCGTCCGCACGCGCGATCCACAAGCCGTCGCCACCCGCCGGCGGCTCCGCGTCGACCGGACGGCGCGACGCGCGATTGCGCTCGTGGGGCCGTGGCCAGATCGACGCATCTTCCACCCGCGGCGGGAGGGCTGCTGTCGTCGTCAGCGTCCACGTCGCGCGGTCGGTGGTGCCAGGGAGGTGTGCGCGCACGCTGGTCACCTCGCCATATTCGCGTACGAGGGCCGTCGCGCCCATGGCCTCGCGACAACCGCCACCGAACGACGCGAGCACGGCCCGTTCGCGCTCGACGGCCTGCCGCGTCGGCTCGTGGTTGATCGCATGGATCCACTCGTAGACGTCCGGCCGGTTCGCCGCCACTTCGACGGCGAGCGCGCCTTGCGCGGGCGCCGTTGGAAACTCCTTGAGCGGCAGGACCATCCACCGGCATTGCTCGATGCCGCGACGAATGTCGGCGATGACGTCCGGTTGCGACTCGGGACCGAGCAGCCGATCCAGCGCGGCCTTGGCGACGACGAGCGCGTCGCCCTGACCAGAGACGAGCTTGGCGATTCGCGTTGGAATGTTGCCGCGGACCGGCGTGATCGTCAGCGTCGAGACGCGCCAGGGCAACAGGCGGCGGACGGACGTCTCGAGCTGCCAGGCGCGGCGCGGTGACGACGAGAGAATCGTGATCGCGTCGGGATGCGCGTCGACGACCTCGCGGCGAACGAGCAACACGTCGCGCGGGTCGGCGCGTTCGAGCGTTGCCGCAATCGTCGTATCCGGGCGTCCATCGATCGGCAGATCCTTCCACGAGTGGACGACGGCGTCCGCCTCGCCCACGGCGAGCGCGTTGGAGAGATCCGCGGTGAAGAGGCCCTTTTCGCCACTCGCCCAGAGGTCGATGGCGCGGTCGCGATCGCCTTCCGACGATCGCGTGGCGGTGGTGACGTCGAGGTCCGGCCAGCGTGCGCGAAGCGCGTCGGCGACGAGACGCGTCTGCAGGACGGCCAGCGCGCTCGCGCGGCTGACCAGCCTTACGCGCATACGTCGTCCCACCCGAACGGGTGGAGCTCTTCGCGTTGACCGAATGCGCGCGCGAGCGCTTCGATGTCCCGATGGGCGGCGTCGACCGACCGCGCCGGCGCCGCGCCCGCGGCGCGCGCCTCGTCGAAGAGATCGTCGAGCGTGACGAGCGCCGCACCGAAGGTGATGGACGTACGCTGATCGACGGCGCGCAGGTCGATGACGCGGTCGATGCGCGCGTACGTGCGGCTGACGGCCTCGAGATCGGCTTGGCCGGCGGGCGCCGCGATGACGATGGTCGCCGGCATCGTGCCCACTGGCTGGCGAGGCGCGTCGACGAACAGGCGATAGCGGACGCGGTCGCCGACTTCGTCGGCATGCTCCGGCTTGCGTCCCCACTGATCGGCTGACGGGCGATCGTCGAGCGCGGCGAGAATCTCCTGCGCCAGCGCACCGGTGCCAATGACGACGAGATGCTGGTCGGGCGCGATGCGGGCGCGGACGAGATGACCGTACGAGTGCGTGCCGAAGCCCTGCAGATGGCGCTGGCGGATGGCCTTCGCATCCGACAGGACGCGCTGGCCGAGGCTGAAGATGTTACCGTGGCGCGCACGGTCGAGCGAGGCGAGAAACGTCTTGAACTGCGCCTGGACTTCCGTCTCGCCGATGAGCGGCGAACGGAGGCCGCAGACGATCTCGAGCAGCAGCGCGTAGGCGTCCGCGTCGAAGGTGACGGGCGCGTCAGGTGCGGGCGCGCTGGCGTCGCCGAGGAACGCGATTTCGCGCAGGCAGGTGCGCCAGCGGACGGCGTCGGACGGCGCAGACGCGGGGCCGGGGGCTTGATGGATCAGGGCGAGACGCACTATCTAATGATCTTATGCAAGCGCCGCGGTGCGATTGTCACCGCTTTGTCTGTACGTCCCGTCCGTGTCCCCGGATTTCGGCCTGTTTCGGCCGGCCGGTAGGCTGACTGCCATGCCGACCCCTCGGCCCGGAGTCCTGCTGCTGCAGCTCGGCACGCCCGACGCGCCGACCACGCCGGCCCTGCGGCGCTATCTCGCCGAGTTCCTGTCCGACTACCGCGTCGTCGACCTCAACCGAGCCATCTGGCTGCCCATCCTGCACTTACGCGTCCTGCGCACGCGTCCGGCGCGATCGGCGCGGCTCTACCAGAAGGTCTGGACGAGCGAGGGGTCGCCGCTCGCGGTCACCAGCGCGGGCCAGGCGGCGGGTGTCGCGGCCGGCCTCACGCAGCGCTTCGGCATCGACGTCCCCGTTGAGGTCGGCATGCGCTATGGCAATCCGTCGGCGGCCTCGGCGATCGACGCGCTCCTCGGCGCCGGCTGCGATCGGATTCTCGCCGTCCCCATGTACCCGCAGTATGCCGGCGCGACGACCGGATCCAGCCTCGAGCAGATTTTCGAGATCCTGGGCAAACGCCGCGTCGTGCCGGCGGTGCGGGTCGTGCCACCGTACTACGACGCGCCCGAGTACATCGAGGCGCTCGCCGCTGCCGCGCGCGAGTTCATCGGCGGCGCGACGCCCGATCGCATCGTGCTGAGCTTTCACGGCCTGCCGAAGCGCTATGCAGCGCTTGGCGATCCGTATCCGGAACAATGCCGCGCGACGGCTGCCGCGCTCACCGAGGCGATGGGGTGGGATGCGGCGCGCGTGACCGTGTCGTTCCAGTCGCGTTTCGGCCGCGAAGAGTGGCTACGGCCGTACACCGACGAGACACTGCGGTCGTTCGCGGGCACGACGAAATCGCTCGTCGCGTTCTGTCCCGGTTTCACGGCCGACTGCCTCGAGACGATCGAAGAGATGGGCATCACCAATCGCGAGCTGTATCACGCGGCTGGCGGTGGCGACTATCGCCTCGGGCCATGCCTGAACGTTCATCCTTCGTGGATTCGCGGACTCACCGCCCTCGTCGCGCGCGAGCTCGGCGGATGGATTCCTGACGCGCCGCCTCGCCCGCCTGCCGTGAAGTCCTGACACCGCTGCCCGGGCGGCGACGGTGGCTGCAGATTGTCCGCCTTTCGTACGCCTTGTTGACGGACCTTTTCGGTCGGCATTAGACTGCTGTCCGCCAATTGAGATGGATCTCAATTGATACCCGCCGGGTGCTGACACACCCGGCGGGGAGCCGAACGCAGTCTGGCGAGACCGTTTTCATCCACACGCGTGGCGCGTGGCCGTCCGGCATTCCGCATTGTACGGGATGCCGTGCCGTGGCCCGCTGCCCGGGAGCAGGGATCCATGGCCGCTGATCGACCGTCGTCTTCTTCCTCATCCGAGTCTTCGTTTTCTTCTTCACGCGTTTCCCAGAAGCCTTCTTCTTCTGCCTCGCGACTGCGCCGGCGCCGTTTGACCGCGCTCGGTACGGTCGTCGCTTCGGCGACGGTCGGCGCGAAGCTCGCGCGGCCGGTCCACGCCGAGGGCCGTGTCGCATCGGATCCTTCGGCCGATCGCATCACGTCTCGCGCCAGCGGATCGTCGGTGCGCTTCCTGCCGTGGGAGGACCCGCAGACGGTCATGGCCTCGCACCTGGCGCTCGGAGCCGACGGCGCGGTTGCGGTGGACGAGTCCGCGCCGGACACCGATCAGAACGGCGCGAACCTGCCCGACGCGCGACCGCGGACGTTCGCGATCCCGGCCGGTCCGCTGGCCGACGCGCTCGCAGCCTTCACGAAAGCGACCGGCGTCGACGTCACGATCTCTTCAGACCTTACGCGTGGCGTCGTCTCGGGCGGCGTCACCGGCGCGCATTCGATTGCCGACGCGCTGCGCGCGATTCTCGAGGGATCGGGCCTGACGTTCCGCTTCGATTCGCCGACGCACGCCTCGATCGACCTGCACATCCAGGGACAGTCGGTCGACGTCACCGACACCGCGACGGCCGTCGCCTCGTCGCCCAAGTACACCGAGCCGTTGCGCGACACGCCGCAGACGGTCGTTGTCATCCCGACCAAGATCATCGAGGAACAAGCGGCCACCTCGCTGCGCGACGCGCTCCGCAACACGCCGGGCATCACGCTCACGGCGGGCGAGGGCGGCACCGCGCCGGGCGACAACCTGCTCATCCGCGGGTTCAGCGCGCGCAATGACGTCTACGTCGACGGCGCCCGTGACGCCGGCGTCGTCAGCCGCGACACGTTCAACACCGAGTCGGTCGAAGTGGCCAAGGGGCCGTCGTCGGTCGTCACCGGTCGTGGCGCGACCGGCGGGTCGGTGAACATCGTCAGCAAGGCCGCCAATCTGAGCGATGACGTCAGCGGCCGCTTCACCGGCGGATCGGCCGACTCCGGTCGCGCGACCTTCGACATCAATCATCGCCTTGGCGCGACGAGCGGCCTGCGCCTGAACGCGATGTGGCAGGACGAGGGCGTCCCGCGACGCGATGACGTCCGCAACCGTTCCTGGGGCGTCGCGCCCTCGCTCGCGCTCGGTCTCGGCACGCCGACTGAAGTGACCTTCGGCTACGAGCACCTGCACCAGAACAACATTCCGGACTACGGCCTGCCGGCGACGTTGCCCGACGGTGCCGTCGCCGAGGGCCTCACGGTCGACGACCTCGACTTCAGCAACTTCTACGGTCTGGTGTCGCGCGATCACGAGAAGGTGAACACCGATCTCGGCACCGTGACCATCGAGCATCGCTTCAGCGCCGCGACGTCGCTGCGCAACCTGACGCGCTACGGCCGCAATGACGTCGATCGCGTCGTGACGCCGCCGCGCGCGGCCACGGCGGCGTCGAGCGCCGACGATCCGGGTTTCGACAACTCGGGATTCCAGATGCGCCGCACCGACACGAAGTATCAGCACCGGACCGACGGGACGCTCGTGAACCAGACCGATCTGACATTGCGACGCCAGACCGGTGATCTCGCCCACGTGCTCGTCGCCGGGATGGAGCTGTCGCGGGAAACGCAACCGAGCTACGCCGTCACCGACACCTTCGCCAACGGCCGGCCGCCGGTGACCGATCTGTTCCATCCGGATCCGGATCAGCCCTACGTGCCGTCGCTCGCCCGGACGGGCGCGTCGAGCGATGGCACCGCGAACTCGACCGCGTTCTACGCGTTCGACACGATCAAAACCGGCCAGCGATGGCAGGCCGATCTCGGGCTGCGCTGGGATCGCGTCGCCGTCGACTACGACAACGTCAACACCGACGGCAGCTCGGCGGACTATACGCGAACGGACCGCGCCTTCAGCGGTCGGGCGGGTCTCGTCTACAAGCCGGCCGAGGCCGGCAGCATCTACGCGGCGTACTCGACGTCCTTCAATCCGTCGTTCGACGGCAGCTTCGGTCTGTCGCTGACGGACCGCAGCGGCAGCATCGCGGATCTGCCGCCCGAGCGGACGCA
Source organism: uncultured Acidobacteriota bacterium (assembly GCA_937880585.1). Taxonomy (GTDB): domain Bacteria; phylum Acidobacteriota; class Vicinamibacteria; order Vicinamibacterales; family SCN-69-37; genus CALFMR01. The sequence goes on along the minus strand of CALFMR010000137.1, from coordinate 13,727 downwards.
CAACATCGAAGTCGGCACGAAGTGGGATCTTCGTCCGGGCCTCGCGTTCACGACGGCGATCTTCCACACCGAGAAAGTGAACGCCAAGACCGTCGACGACGAAGGCGCCACGGTGCTCGCCGGCAATCAGCGCGTGCAGGGCGTGGAGTTCGGCCTGTCGGGCGCGCTCACGCGCCGCTGGGATGTCTTCACCGGCCTGTCGCTCATGGACAGCAAGGTCATCGACTCAGGCAACCCCAGCGAGGTCGGACAGCAGCTCGCCTACGTGCCGAAGACGGCCTTCAATCTCTGGAGCGACTACCGGCTGCCGATCTTCTCCCTGACGGTTGGCGGCGGGGCGCAGTTCACCGACGGGTACTTCTTCAACAACACCAACGCGTCGAGCAGCGAGAACGCCGCGGCGATCCAGGCGCTGACCCGGTACTGGCTCTTCAGCGCGATGGTGAACTGGGACGTGACGCCGCACATCGCGCTGCAGGTGAACGGCACCAACCTGTCCAACGCCCGCTACGTGGACCGCGGCTACACCGGTCACTTCATTCCAGGCCCCGGCCGTGGGGTGATGATCGGGCCATCGTTCAAGTTCTGACGCGTTCCCGGCGAAAGGCAGATCCGTGCTCGTAGAGATTCCAGACATCTTGACCGCGGACGAGGTCGCTCACGCGCAGCAAGCGCTCGTCGCGGCCGACTGGGTGGACGGCCGTGTCACGGCCGGTCACCAGTCGACGCGCGTCAAGCAAAACCAGCAGTTGCCCGAAGACAGTCCCGCCGCGCGCGAGCTGGGCGAGCTGATCGTCCGCGCGCTGCAGCAGAACCCGCTCTTCGTTGCGGCGGCGCTTCCGCTGCGCGTCTTCCCGCCGCTCTTCAATCGCTACGAGGGCGGCGGTTCGTTCGGCAACCACGTGGACAACGCCATCCGGCAGGTTTCCGGCACGCCGCTGCGCCTGCGGACCGATCTCTCGGCGACGTTGTTTCTCACTGATCCCGCGGACTACGACGGCGGCGACCTCCTCATCGACGATACCTACGGCGTCCATTCGGTCAAGCTGCCGGCGGGACATCTCGTGCTCTATCCGTCGACGAGCCTGCATCGCGTCACGCCCGTGACGCGCGGCGCGCGCGTGTCGTCGTTCTTCTGGATCCAGAGCCTCGTCCGCCAGGACGCGCATCGGACGCTGCTCTTCGATCTCGATACGGCCATCCAGCGCCTGAACCAGGACGTGCCGGACCATCCCTGCGCCGTCCAGCTCACCGGCGTGTACCACAACCTGCTCCGCCAGTGGGCGGAGCTCTGATCGCGCACGGCTCATGCTGAAGTCGCTTCGTCCGGTTCTCTTCTGGTGCCACCTCGCGTGCGGCGTCACGGCGGGTGTCGTCATCTTCATCATGTGCGTCACGGGCACCGCGCTGATGTACCAGCGCGAGATGCAGCTCTGGGCCGATACGCACACCTTTCGCACCGCGGATCTCACCGGCACGCCGGAGGCTTCCGCGTCAGCCATCGTTGCCGCGGCGGAAGCCTCGGCCGGGCGGGGAAGCGCGACTTCGCTCGTGCTGCGCGCGGATCCGACGATGCCGGCGGCCGTCACCGTGGGATCGACGACGCTGTACGTCAATCCGCACACGACGACGGTCTACGGCGAGGGCACGGGCGATCGGCTGCGCGCGTTCTTCACGACGATGACGAGCTGGCACCGTTACATGGCGGCCAGCCTCGAGGATCGCGCGACCGGTCGCATGGTGACCGGCGCGGCCAACGTCATCTTCCTGTTCATCGTGATGAGCGGAATCGTGCTCTGGTGGCCGCGATCGCTGCGATGGGGCGCCATTCGCAACGGCATGTGGTTCCGCCACGGCCTGACGCCGAAAGCACGCGACTTCAACTGGCACCACGTCTTCGGTTTCTGGTCCGCCGTCCCGCTTCTCGTCATCGTCTCGGCGGGCGTCGTCATGTCCTATCCCTGGGCGAACGGCATGCTCTATCGCGCGATGGGCGAGGAACCGCCGGCGCAAGGCGCGCGCGGTGGCGCGGGGCGCGGCGCGGGCCCGGCCACCGGACGCGCGGGCCGCGACGCAGGTCCGGGCGTAGGACGCGAGGCGAGGGCCGCGCGTGCTGAAGAACCGCGCGGCGTCGCCTCTCGTGGCGACGATCGAAATCAGTTGGACGCCGCAGCTCGGCCAGGTGCGTCGATCGCACTCGATGCGGCCGTCGCGCGTGCGAAGGCGGTCGATCCTGACTGGCGGATCCTGACGTTCCGCCTGCCGGAATCCCCTCGCGGCGCGCTGACCGTGACGGTCGATCGCGGTGACGGCGGCGAGCCGCAGCGGCGCGGCACGTTGACGCTCGACGCCGCAACCGGCACGGTCGCGTCGTGGGAAGCGTTCTCGTCACAGACGCCCGGTCGGCGCGCGCGGTCGTTCGTTCGCTTTGCCCACACCGGTGAAGTCGCGGGCTTCATCGGCCAAACGATTGCCGGCATCGCCTCGGCCGGCGGCGCGTTCCTCGCCTACACTGGCATCGCGCTCGCCACGCGGCGTCTCTTCGCCTGGCGCCGTACGCGTCGCCGCCGCGTCGAATCAGCGGCGGCGTGAGACCAGTCTTTTCACTCAAACGGCAGTCGTCCGTTCTGCCAAGCGCTGGCGTCGAGAAGTCCGTGGACGCCCGCACCGAGCAACCTCACCGCCCGGCGGCCGGCGTCCGTCTTTTCGAGTAGCACCACGGCGCGTCGGGCGATCGCGTCCGCGTCGTTCGTCGGGCCGTGTGAGTGGCTGCGCGTAATCGTCGAGAAGTCGGCGTAACGCACTTTGATCGTGACGGTCCGCGCGACCAACCCGCGACTCACGAGCCACGCCGCGTTCTCGCGGGCCATGACGTCGACCTCCTCGCGAATGCGATCGAGATCGGTGAGGTCGCTCGCGTACGTACACTCGCTCGACGATGACTTGGAGGCGCGATTGGGCTCGACCGGCCGGTCGTCGCGTCCATCGGCCAGCTCGCGCAGCCAGTCCGCGAGGCCGCCCACCGCCGCACGCAGCGCGGCTGCCTCCATGCGCCGGACGTCGACGAGGCGATCGATGCCGCGCTCACGCAGGCGTTTCGCCGTCACCGGTCCGACGCCCCACAGCGCGTCGACGGGCAGCGTCTCGAGAAACGAGGGCACGCGTTCGGGTGCGATGACCGTGCGTCCGTCCGGCTTGCGCCATGCGGACGCGATCTTCGCCAGGAACTTGTTCGGCGCAACGCCGGCCGACGCCGTCAGTCCCGTCCGCTCGCGGATCTCGCGTTTCAGTCGCCTGGCCACGGCCACGCCCAGCCGTTCGCCCCACGCGTTCTCCGTCACGTCCAGGTACGCCTCATCGAGCGACAACGGTTCGACGAGCGGCGTCACTTCGCGATAGAGCGCGAACACGCGCTGCGACACGTCGCGGTACTTCTGAAAATCAGGCCGCACGATGACCAGGTGCGGGCACAGGCGCACGGCGCGCGACATGGGAATCGCGGAACGCACGCCGAACGCCCGCGCTTCATAGCTCGCGGCCGCGACGACACCGCGCGAGGCGGGAGAGCCGCCGACGGCGACGGGCCGTCCGCGCAGTTCGGGCCGATCGCGCTGTTCAACCGACGCGTAGAACGCGTCCATGTCGACGTGGAGAATGCGGCGGGGAACCATGGGACGGGCGGTGAGCCAGCCGTCACTATGCGTCGAACGAGGCCGGCGTGTCAGCCGTCGAGTTGCGCGAATGTCAACGCGGCGAAGCCGCGTGCGGTCCGAGCGGTCACTCGCGGGTAAGATGATCAGCCGTGTCGAAACGGAAGTCCCCGAAGTCCCCGTCGCTCTTCGATACCGCCGACTCAGCCGCCGCGCCCCCGCCTCCGACGGCCGGCGAAGACGTCGTCGCGCTCCACGAGGCCGCGCAGGCGAAGTATCTGAACTACGCGCTGTCGGTCATCACCTCGCGCGCGCTGCCCGACGTGCGCGACGGTCTCAAGCCCGTCCAGCGCCGCATCCTCTTCACGATGTGGCAGCAGAACCTGACGGCCGACGCCAAGCACCGCAAGTGCGCGAAGGTCGTCGGCGACGTGATGGGCAACTACCATCCGCACGGCGACGCGGCGCTCTACGAGACGCTCGTGCGCATGGCGCAGCCCTTCTCGCTGCGCTACCCGCTCGTCGACGGATCGGGCAACTTCGGCTCGCTCGACGGTGACAGCGCCGCGGCGATGCGCTACACCGAGTGCCGCCTGACGCGGCTCAGCGACGAGCTGCTCACCGAGATCGATCAGGACACGGTGCCGTTCCGCGCCAACTACGACGGCACCCGCGAGGAACCTGTCGTCCTGCCCGCGCGGCTGCCGAATCTGCTCGTCAACGGCGCGACGGGCATCGCCGTGGGCATGGCGACCAACATCCCGCCGCACAACCTCGGCGAGGTGTGTACGGCGCTCGTGAAGATGATCGACGCCGACCTCGAGATGTCGCCGGCCCAGTTGTGCCGCTACATCAAGGGACCGGATTTCCCGACCGGCGGCGAGATCGTCAACACGCCGGACGAAATCAAAGCCATCTACAAAACAGGTTCGGGGACGATTCGCGTGCGCGCGACGTGGCAGCAGGGCCCCGAGACGCGTTCGAGCCAGACGGTCTACATCACGAGCGTGCCCTACGCGCTCAACAAGGCCGTGCTCGTCGAGCGCATCGCCGATGTCGCGCTCTCGCGCAAGCTGCCGCACCTCCTCGACGTCAAGGACCTGTCGACCGACGACGTACGGATTGCGCTGGAGTTGAAGCGGGACGCGGATCCGAAGATGGTGATGAGCTATCTGTACCGGCACACGCCGCTGCAGTCGACGTTCCCCGTCAACCTCACCTGCCTCATCCCGACGGAGAATCCGCAGATCTCGAAGCCCGAGCGCCTGGACCTGCACCAGGTGCTCTGGCACTTCCTCGACTTTCGCTTCCAGGTCGTCACGCGCCGGCTCGAGTACGAGCTGGCCGCGCTCGAGAAGCGCATTCACATCCTCGAGGGCTTCGAGACCGTCTTCGACGCGCTCGACGAGATCCTCCGCATCGTCCGCAAGTCGGAAGGCAAGGCGGACGCGGCCGACAAGATCATGAAGCGCTTCGCGCTCGACGCGGAGCAGACCGACGCGATCCTCGAACTGAAGATCTACCGGTTGGCGCGGCTCGAGATCCTCGTCATCCAGCAGGAGCTCGCCGCGAAGCGAAAGCGCGCGAAGGAGATCGGCGCCCTGCTCGAGAGCAAAGTGGATCGCTGGGCGATCATCCGCGAGGAGATCGAGACGCTCGGCAAGACGTATGGAGACAAACGCCGGTCGGCGATCGTCGACAGCGTCGACGAGGACACCTACACCGCCGACGATTTCATCGTCGACGAGGACAACGTGGTCATCGTCACGCGCGATGGATGGGTGAAGCGGCAGAAGGAAGTGAAGGACCTGGCCGCGACGCGCGTGCGCGAGGGCGATGCGGTCCTTTACGCGCTCGCGGGCAGCACGCGCGCGGCGGTGGTCTTCTTCACGAACTTCGGCGCGGCCTACACGATTCGCATTGCCGACGTGCCGGCCTCGACCGGATACGGCGAGCCCATTCAGAGCTTGTTCAAGTTCAAGGACGGCGAGCGCGTCGTCGGCGCGATGAGCCTCGATGCGCGCGTGGCTGGCACGATCGCGGCGGCATCAGTCGACACCGCGCCGCCCGTCCACGCCTTGGCCGCGACGAGCGACGGCTACAGCCTGCGCTTTTCGATCGAGCCGTTCGTCGAGCCGAGCACGCGGACCGGCCGGCGCTATGCGCGTGTGCCGGACGGCGCGGAAGTCATCGGCGTTGCGCGCGTCACCGGCGACGAGACCGTCATCGCGGTCACGCGACAGGCGCACGCCATGCTCTGCACGGTGGGCGAGATCAACTTTCTCAGCGGGCCGGGACGCGGCGTCATCCTCATCAAGCTGCAGCGCGAGGACGACCGTCTGCTCGGCTTCATCGCGTCGACCGGCGATCGCGACCTGCTGACGGTGGAGACGTCGCGCGGCGCGGAGCAGACGGTCAGCACGGCGAAGTACGACGTGACGAGTCGTGGCGGCAAGGGCCGCGAGCTGCTCCAGCGCGGGCAGTTCACGCGCGTCGTGCCCGTGCCGCCCGAGCCGCCGCCCGCCCTCGCGGGCGCGTGACGGGGATCCTTGACCGGACGGACCGCCCCGGACAAAAGTCCGACAATTGCCGTAAGATAGGCGGGCTCGTTCGTCGGAGGGATCCGCATGCGTGATCGCGTCGGTTTGTTTCTGACCGGTTCCTCGGTCTTCATCGCGGTGCTGGCGATTTCGGCCACCCCCGCTGTCGTTCCCCAGAACGCTCCGCCCGCTCCCGCCGGTCAGGCGCGCGAGGGCGGCGGCGGCCGCGGCGGTCCCAACGCCCCGCCCAAGAACCTCAAAGTCCTGCCCAAGGAGTGGACGACACGCCAGGTCGGGACGCTGATGCAGACGTTCACCCAGAGCCTCGGCGTGCGCTGCGACTATTGCCACGAAGAGGATCCGAACGCGCCGCCCCCCAGCCCCGGCCGGCCGCCGCGGCTCGATTACTCGCTCGACGGCAAGAAAGAAAAGGACGCCGCGCGCGACATGATCAAGATGGTCATGGAGATCAACGCGAACTACGTGAAGAACGTCGGCGACACGGACGAGCCCGAGAAGGTGAGCTGCTTCACCTGCCATCAGGGCGACAAGAAGCCGGCGTTCACGCCGGCGAACGGATGGGAACGCGGCGGCTTCAGCCTGCTGCCGGCCGGTCCGCCCATGCCGCCGCGCCGCGGTGGTCCGGGTGGTCCCGGCGGATTTGGTGGGCCGGGCGGTCCCGGCGGCCCTGGCCCAGGTCCGGCGCAGCCGCCCTCCGGCAACTGATCGACCCGCGCGATGCCGTCGTGAGACGTCAGGTCTCGCGACGGCACCGCGACCTCGCTCGTCGTCCTACCGCCGCAGCGTCTTCACGTACTGAATCACGGTCCACACGTCCTCGCGACTGATGTCCGTCTTGAACGCGGGCATCTTCGGATCGCGGCGGCCATTCCAGATCTTGTAGAACATCACGCCGTCCGGATTCCGCGATGCGCGTCGGCCATCAGTCAGATCGCCTGGCGGATGATCCGGGTCCGCGTCCGGACCGTTGCCAACGCCCGTGGCGCCGTGACAGTGACGGCACTTCGACTCGAAGATCTTCTTCCCCTTCGCGACAATCTCCGGACTGTCGGCGAGCGGACTCTTCTCGTCGGCGGCGTTCTGTGGGAGGGTCCAGCCGCTCGATCGCGACTGCGCCGCGGCCGCGCCGACGTCAGCTCGCGCGGCGATGACGACCGTCAGCGTGAAGGCCGCGGGCGCGACGAGCAGCGCGGCCAGATGAGAACGTGAAGACACGACGGTTCAATCGCCTCCCGACGCGAGCCGATCCGCCTCGACACGAGTCCAGTCGCACAGCGTCGCGATGTCGGCCGCCGACAGCCGCGCCTCCGGGTGCAGCAGCCGGTACGGCCAGATGGGCATCTCGCCCGATGTGACGCGCTTGCAGGCTTCGTCGAGCATGTCGGCGCGGTCGAATGGGTTGTAGCTCCGCCACTCGGAAAAGTTCAGGTGCGAGCGGCCTTTGTTCACGTCATGCGCGACGAGGAGCGAGACCGGCGGCACCGATGCGTACCAGGGCCAGCGGGTCTCGTCCGAGTGGCAGTCGAAGCAGGCCTTGCGCATGATGGACGCGACCGGCGCGGGAACCGATCCGACGTCGAGCGCGACCGTCCGGTCGACGGCCGGGTTCGTGCGATCGGGTCCGAATGCCGCGCTGGCCGCGACAGCCACCACGATGGCTGCCGCGGCCAGCCCCACACCTCGGTGCATGGTCCGAACGTCCGATCAGTAGGTCGCCGACGTCGTGGCCGCGACGAGTTGACCACGCGACGCGCCGCCCGGATTGAGCTGCGTGTGCACGTTGAAGTAGTACGCCGACGGATTCGCGATGATGGCCGTCGCGTCCGAGGCATTGATCGACTGGGCTGTCTTCGTGAACGAGCCGCTGCCGTCGGCGAGCGTGACTTCGCCCGACGCCAGGCCGGCGCTGACCGCGACGCCGCCGTTCGTCCCGACCGCGCCCGGGTGAATGTGGGCGGCCGTGAGAACCGTCCCCGCCGGGAAGCCGGAGAGCGTTACGGCGAAGTCGACCGTGCCGCCCGTGATCGTGCCGCCGGCATTGCGCGTCGTGTGAATCGTGATCGTCGCCGTGCCCTTGCCGTTGGCGTCGGCGTTGGTGATGGGCGGCACTTCGTTGGAGGCTGCCAACTGCGCGGTGAAGACCACGTCAGCCGGCGGTGTCGCCGGCGCCGACGGAGACGTCGGGCTGGTCGGGGTCTGCCCCGTAGTCGAGTCGTCGTTGTTGCACGCGCCGGAAACCAGCGCGAGCGCGAGCAGGCCGACGATGAGCGTGGAACGCGTCATGGGCTGTGTTACTCCTTTGATGAGGACTAGAAAAACTTCCGTGCGAGGTTGAAGCCGAGGTAGAGCGCGTGCGACGTGCCGCCGCGCGCAATCTGCGCGTCGGTCGTGCCGAACGTGTTGGTGAAGGTCAACGCGAAGACGTGGCCGCCGACGCGCGTCTCGAGACCGAAGCCGTACTCGGTGACGTCGGGTGCGTAGCCCGCCGCGCGCGGCGACAGCTCGCCGACCAGGTACATCGCGGACGTCACGCGCGCGCGTCCGCCGATGCCGACGTAGAACGTGTTGCGCCGCGGGCTCCCGAGGATGGCCGCGGCCGTGTTGCCGACCCAGGTCGGCACGACGTACGCCGCGTAGCGGTTGGCGATCTTCCGCGAGATCACCGCGCCCACCGCAGGCGCGTACTGCTGTTGAAAGTTGTTCGTGCCTTCAATCGACGCCGTCGCCGACACGGAAACGGGCAGCGACGTGCTCTGGTGCAGCGCGTCGTACTTGCCGTGAATCTGAATCGTCTTGCTGAAGTTCGTCCGATAGACGGCGACCTCGGCGTGCCGCGTGACGCCGTAGCGGTATTCGAAGCCGATCGTCGCGCCCTGATCGAGGCCGAACAGATTGCTGGCCTGCTCGCCGAACGATCCGCTGCGCAGGTTGCCGGCGAAGCGGTGCGTCAGGCGGAAGTTGCCCTTGTGCCTCGGCAACCGCAGCGTCGTCGGCAGGTTGATGATCGCGTAGTCCGGCTCGGCTGGATCGAGCACGGCCTCGTCGTCATCATCGTCAGCGGCGGGAGTTTGTGCCGACGAGGTGGACGAGGCCGCGGTCTGGCTCGCGGTGGCCGACGTGGTCGAGACGGCGGTCGCCGTCGCGCCGGACGCGGGTGTCGCGGAAGGATCGACGGGTCCGGCAAGCGCGGGGCGCGGGAGGAGGCCGATCACGAAGATCGCGGGAATCCATGACAAGCGAAGAGAGAGAGCTCGCACGAGCGCTCATCAGGGCAAGCCGCGTGCCGAGCCCGGATCGGCCCATTCGGCCATCGTCGGCCTTCGCGGCTTACGCGCCGCGAAAGCGGCTTTCGTCGCACGTCCGACGCGTCGATGCAGCCAGCGGTCCTCTTGCGATACCGTCTCAGTCATGGCCGATCGCTACAGCGTGTTCCGCGAGCTTCATCGCACAGGATGTTTCGTCATCCCCAATCCCTGGGACGCGGGCAGCGCCCGCATGCTCGAGCGGCTGGGATTCCCCGCGCTCGCGTCGACGAGCGCCGGCTTCGCGTGGTCGTGCGCGCGGGCGGACCATGACGTGTCGGTCGACGAGGTCTTCGCGCATCTGCGGACGCTCGTCGCGGAAGTGTCGGTGCCGGTCAACGCCGATTTCGAAGATGGCTTCGCCGCCGATCCGGTTGACGTCGAGACGCACGTCGCCTTGGCCGTCGACACCGGCGTGGCCGGCCTGTCGATTGAGGACTCGACTGGCGATCCCCTCGATCCGTTGTACGAAGTCGGGCTCGCCGCCGATCGCGTGCGCGCCGCGCGAGCGGCGATCGATCGCAGTGGACGCGACGTCATCCTCACCGGCCGATCCGAAGGCTTCATCGCCGGCCGTCCTGATCTCGACGCGACGATTCACCGGCTGCTCGTGTACGCGAGCGCTGGCGCGGATTGCCTCTACGCGCCCGGTCTTCGAACGAAGGAGGAAGTCGCCGCCGTCGTGCGCGCGGTCGCGCCGATTCCCGTCAACGTGCTGGCGGGCAGCTTTGCGACGGTCGCCGAGCTCGCCGATCTGGGCGTCCGCCGGGTGAGCGTCGGCGGCGCGCTCGCGCGCGCGGCCTGGAAGGGCTTCCTCGACGCCGCCCAGGAAATCGCGACCGACGGCACCTTCACTCGCCTCGCGCAGGGTGTTCCTGGCAAGACGCTGAACGAGGCCTTCGAGGCGCCGGAAGGGGAATAGCGCGCGTTACCGAACGCGTGTCGAGTGGCGACACGCCGATCGCGCGTCAGCGCCGCTTGTGCGCGCGCGTTGACGGATGCGGCCGGACCGGCAGTCCGAAGCGTGCCCAGAACGCGTCGACGACTTCCGCGGCGAGATTGCGCGGAATCGGGATGTCCGTCCGCTGACCGTTGAAGATGTGCCAGTAGAGCATCGGCCCGAGCAACAGCGCCATCGCCGTCTCGTCGTCGACTGCTGCCCGCAGCGCGCGAGCGCGGACGCCGCGCGCGATGAGCGCGCGCATGCGCCGCTGCGGCAGCTCGATCGCGCGCTCGCGCCAGACGTCGCCGAACGCGCGGTGTCGCGACGCGTAGGCGACGACGTGCGGCATCAGCTTGCGGCTGACGTCCTGCCGGGCTTCGGGCCGATACGTGAGGGCATCGACGAAGTCGCGCCGCAGGTCGCCCGAGTCGAACGGCGGCGGGTCGTCGTAGAGACCGAAGGCGACTGACAGCGCCTCGAGCGCGAGCGCGTCCTTGTCCGTCCAGTGCGCGTAGAGCGTCGCCTTGCTCACGCCGGCCGCGTGCGCGACCGCGTCCATGCTCGTCGTATCGATGCCGTGCTCGGCGAAGAGCGCCAGCGCGGCGTCGAGGATGCCTCGGTGAACGCTCGCGCTCTTGGTCCTGGCCATCTCCGCGTCCGTCTATTCCACGACCTCGCGATCAGATCTGGATCTTCGAAAATAACCGCGCGCCGGCCGCGAGGAAGACGGCGCCGAGCGCGACGAGCACGGCGAAGTCGATCGCCAACCCGAAGTGCGGCGCGTTGATGAGCGTGTGCCGCAGCGCATCGATGCCGTACGTCAGTGGATCGAGCGCGGTGATGACCGCGAGGGCCTTCGGCAGGTGATCGAGCGGAAACAGCGCGCCCGAGAGGAAGAAGATCGGCAGCACGAGGAAGTTCATCAGGAGCTGGAAGCCCTGCATGTCCTGCACGACCGATCCCAGCGCGGTGCCGAGCGCGGCGAAGACGATCGCGATGAGGATCATGATCGCGAGCGCGACGACGAGCGACGTCCAGTGCTGCGGTCGGAAGCCCGCCGCGAGGCAGACCGCGAGCACGAGCACGCCCTGGATCGCCGCGACCGTCGCGCACCCCAGCGTGCGGCCCGCCATGATCTCGATGCGCGGCACCGGCGCGACGAGCGTCTCCTTCAGAAACCCGAACTGCCGATCCCAGAGAATCGCGATTCCCGAGAACACGGACGAGAACAGGATCGCCATGCTGATGACGCCCGGCGCGATGAACTGGAGATAACTGCCGCGGCCGGCCTGCTGGAAGACCGGCCCGAGCCCGAAGCCGAGCGCGAGCAGGTAGAGGAGCGGCTGGCCGAGCGAGGCGAGGATCTGCGATCGCGATCGCACGTACCGCTTCATTTCCCTCAGCCACAGAATGTAAATCGCGCTCATCGCCGGCTCCAGAGTCTGGCGGCCTGCCGCATCCGATCGACCGATCCCGCCGCTTCGTCGCGGATGGTCGATCCCGTCAGCGCGAGGAACGCCTGTTCGAGCGAATCCCGTCCCGTCTGTTCCTTCAGTGCCTGCGCCGTGCCGACCGCGACGATGCGGCCGTGATCGATGATGGCGATGCGGTGCGCGACGCGCTCGGCTTCTTCCATGTAGTGCGTGGTGAGAAAGACCGTCGTCTGCTCGGTCTCGTTGAGATGTTTGACGTGCGTCCACAACTGGTTGCGCGTCTGCGGATCCAGGCCGAGCGTCGGCTCGTCGAGGAACAGGATGCGCGGCGTGTGCAGGAAGCCGCGCGCGATCTCGAGCCGGCGGCGCATCCCGCCCGAGAACGTCTTCACGTAGCTGTTGCGCCGATCCCACAGCTCGAAGAGCGTCAGCAGCGCCTCGATGCGCTCGGCGCGGACCTTCCGCGGCACCTTGTAGAGCACCGCGTGCAGCTCCATGTTCTCGAGCGCCGTCTGCTCGTTGTCCAGGCTCGGATCCTGGAAGACGATACCGAAGCGCTTGCGGGCCTCGTTGCGCTGAACGGTCGGATCGAGTCCGTCGAGCCGGATGCTCCCACTCGTCGGCGTGAGCAGCGTCGTCAGCATCTTGATCGTCGTCGTCTTGCCGGCGCCGTTCGGACCCAGGAAGGCGAAGATCTCGCCCTTCGGGACGTCGAACGTCACGTCGTCGACGGCGACGACGTCGCCGAACTGCTTGCGGAGGCGATCGACCTGAATCATGGTGGGCATGAATACTACACTGTACAGTTTAGTTATGCAAATCCACGCGGCGCGGTCCGCCGAGTGAGGCTGTGAGACCACGCCGAGCGTGTACCGCCTGTGCTAGCCTTCCCGCCAAGTCAGAAGTTCGAAGCCAAAAGCCAGAAGTGCAGGAGGCGTGATGCGTCGTCCGGTCCTGTTCATCTCCGCTGCGTTCGTGGCCCTTGCCGTGCAGCCCTCGTTCACGCAGGCGCCGTCCGCCGGCCGAGCCGGCGCCCCGGCGGCGCAGACGAATCCCACCCAGCTCGGCAACGACGCCAACGGCAATCCGCTGCGGCTCGCGACCAAGACGGGGCATGTCTCGAACTACGACGAGAGCAAGGTCAAGCCGTACACGCTGCCCGATCCGCTCGTGCTCGCCGACGGCACGCGCGTGACGACGGCCGATCAGTGGACGAAGGAGCGTCGGCCGGAAATTCTGAAGTTGTACGAGGACCAGATTTACGGCCGCGTGCCCGACAACGCGCCGACGGTGACATGGACGGTTGCCGATACGGATCCCCATGCACGCAACGACGCCGCCGTCATGTCGCATCTCGTCGGCCGCATGGGCGACAAGGCAAATGCGCCGTTGATTCACGTGACGCTCTACACGCCGGCTGGTGTGACCAAGCCGGTGCCGGTCATCCTGCTCGTGAACTTCGGCGGCGGTACGCCCGCGCGCGGTGCGGCGCCAGCGCGTGGACGCGCGCAGCAGGCCGCGGGCCGGGCCGGACGTGCCGGACGCGCGGGCGGTGCCGGTCGTGGCGGCGCGGCGTTCGGCGAGCCGTCGAACGCGGCCGACATCCTCGCGCACGGCTGGGGATATGCGACCGTCGGTTACCAGGACATCCAACCGGATCGCGCCGACGCGTGGACTGAGGGCGTCATCGGCCAGACGCTCGAGCCCGGCCAGACGCAGCCGGGACCTAGCGAGTGGGGCACCATCAGCGCCTGGGCCTGGGGGACGAGCCGCATCGTCGATTCCCTCGCCGCCGATCCCGCGATCGACGCGTCGCACATCGCCGTGTTCGGCTTTTC
>CALFMR010000136.1 GCA_937880585.1 uncultured Acidobacteriota bacterium | reverse complement strand
CTGGCGGAGGACGTCGAGAATCTGCATCAACGCCCAACTGTCCTTGCCGCCCGAGAGGCCGACCATCACGCGGTCGCCGTCCTCGACGAGTCCGTGTTCGACAATCGCGCGCGTCGTCTTCTTCGCGAGCCGCATTTCGAGCGGCGTTCGGTAACTCACGGAGCAAACCTCGACGGTAAGTGTAACGCGTGAGGACGGTTCTCCCCGGGTCTGAAGACCCGGGGCTCCACAAGCGCGTACCGCTGTGGAGCCCTGACCCTTCAGGGTCAGGGGGAACCCGGAACCCGGAACCCGGGCGCGCGCTACGCGCCGAGCAGGCGGTCGACGACGTGCGGCCAGGTGAAGCGCGCGGAGACGTCGCGCGCGCGGGCGCCGAGGCGTTCGGCCTGGCTTGCGTCTCCGCTGAGCTCGGCGAGCGCGGTGGCGACCGCGGCCGGCTCCGGCGCGACGACGTACCCCGAATCGCCGTGGCTCACGATCTCCGCCGGCCCGCCGCTATCGGTCGTCGTGACGACGGCCTTCCCGCTCGCAAACGCTTCGACCGTGACGAAGCCGTAGTCCTCTTCGAACGGGAGGAACGCGACGGCGCGACAGCGCGCGAGATGCTCGACGAGCGCGGACTCCTCCAGCCGTCCGGTGAAGGTGACGCGCGCTTCGACGCCGAGCTCGCGTGCGAGCGCGACGAGCCGCGGCAGGTCGTCGCCTTCCCCGCCGACGACGACGCGCACGCCAGCCGCCGCCGGCTCGGCGAGCGCACGGATCAGAAGATCGATCCGCTTGAGCGGCGCCAGGCGCGAGGCCGTGAAGATGTAGTCGCCGTACCCGTCCGTCCGATACGGCCGCTGCGGCGGCGGCGGATGGAGCACGTCGGCATCGAGATGATTCCACCGCGCGAGCCGCTGCCGGATCGTCTCGGACTGCGCGAAGATCTTCTTCACGTGATGCTTCAGGAAGTGCGTGTCCGCCGCGCGGATGAACGTGCGCCGCACGCGTTCCTTCACCCGTCCCCGCACGGAGAGCCGCGCCGAGAATCGATCCCACAGGTCGTAGTACTCGCGCATCGTGTGGTTGATCCACGACACGTGCTGCGGATGGCGGACGGCGTAGCTCGGGAATCGCAGCGAGATGACGCGATCGATACGCGCGCCGTCGCCGGTCTGTCCGACGTCGGTCAGCCAGTTCGCGAGATAGGCGCTCGCCTGCCGTCCGAACCGATTCGACGGCGTCGTCACGATGCCGGCCCGATGGCCGCTCTCGATGAGCGCCCGCTCGAGCGCGCGCGCGATGACGAGATGGCCGCCTTCGACCATCGGCGGCGCGGACGTGACGACGAGGACGTTCGCCATGCGAGGACTGAGACCTACTGATTCAGCAGACGCGCGGGGATGCCCACCGCCGTCGCCCCGTCCGGCACGTCGTCGCGCACGACCGCGCCGGCTCCGATGATGGCGCGATCGCCGATCGAGACGCCGTCGAGGATCGTCGCGCCCGCGCCAATCCACGCGCCCGTTCCAACCAGGATGCCCGCGGAGCGCCGCGCCTGCTCGAGCGCCGGCCGCGATCGATCGCGCACGTCGTGATCGCCGCCGACGAGATAGGTGTACGCGGCGACGAGCGTGTCGGCGCCGATCGTCACGCGGCTCGCGGAGAAGATCTCGCAGTTGAAGCCGACATTGGCGCGGTCGCCGATCTCGATGTCGCCGTTCTTGCACGAGAGGATCGTGTTGCGTCCGACGAACACGCCGCTGCCGATCCGGATGCCGCGATTCGCGTCGCCCTTCGCATCGATCAAGCAGTTGTCGTCGATGACGACGTCGTCGCCAATCCAGATTTTGTGCGGATGGCGCAGCACGACGTTCTGGCCGAAGACGACGTTGCGCCCGCAGCCGCCGAGCAGGCGTGGATAGAGGGCCTTGCGCAGCGCAAGACCCAGTGCGCCGGGAACGGCCTGCGCAAGAAGAACGATCGCTTCGTATTTGAGGAGCGCGCCAAGACCAGGGCGGCCGACGATGAGCGTGCTGTATTTGGCGCGGGCGCTGCCGCGCGCGGTGAACAACTGATCCTGTGCGCGCGCGATCTCGCGCGGCGCGGACGAGCCGGCCGCGGCGGGGCCGCCGAGATCAGATCCAGCCTTGCTCACGGTACCACTCCAGCGTCCGGCCGACGCCTTCGGCAATGCCCACGCGCGGAGCGTAGCCGAGCTCCTGTCGCGCCCGCGAGATGTCGAATGCGCGGCTCTTCCGGAAGAAGTCTACACGCCGCCGGTAGAGCGGCGGCTCGATGTGCAGCGGCGCGCAAACCGCCTCGCAGGCCGCGCCCGCGAGCCATACCGGCCAGACCGGCAGGCGCAGCCGCGGACCGGGCCGGCCGGCCACCCGCGCCGTGATCGCGACCAACTCCGCGAGCGTCGTCAGTTCCCCGCCGCCGAGGATGTAGGTGCGGCCGCGCGCGGCCGGCACGGTACCGCAGAGACGGAAGCCGTCGCACAAGTCGTCCACGTAGGTGACGTGATAGTAGTTGCGGCCCGAGCCGAGCATGACGAACCGGCCGCGGGCAATCTCGCCGAAGATCTTGAACAGCCGGCGATCGCCGGGACCGTAGATGCCGGTCGGCCGCGCGATGACGAGATCCATTCCGGTTTCGGCGGCCGCAGCTCGACCAAGCGACTCGCCAAGGACTTTCGTTTCCTGATAGATGTCGCCCGGCGCGATCGGCGCGTCTTCGTTGGCCGGCGGATGCTCGACGTCGCCGTGGACGCCGACCGTGCTGCAGTGCACGACGCGCGTGACGCCGGCGGCAGCCGCGGCGCGAACGATCGTCGCGACCGCGTCGGCGTTCACCGCACGGTACTCCGACGCGCGCAGCCCGGCCTCGCGATACCGCGCCGCGATGTTGTAGACGACCTCCATGCCGCGAACGGCTGACGCGATCGCCTCGGGCTCCATGAGATCGCCCGCAACGACCTCGATGCCGAGCGCGGTGAGCGACGCCGCGCGCGCGGGATCGCGGACGAGCACGCGGACTTCGTCGCCGGCGCGGACGAGCGATCGCGCCAGATGCGCGCCCGTGAAGCCCGTCGCGCCCGTGACGAGCGCCTTCATCGCTCCGCCACCATCGTCACCGGCGACCCGAACCGCGAGAGCAGTCCGACACGCGCGAGCACGCCCTCGACCCGTTCGGTCGCGCCCAGCCGCCCGACGGCCTTGTGCAGCGCGATGGGCAGGACGAACTGCCGGTGCGTCGAGACGACGGGGAAGCCGTGCGCAACGGACGTA
>CALFMR010000135.1 GCA_937880585.1 uncultured Acidobacteriota bacterium | reverse complement strand
TCCCTGGGTCTGAAGACCCAGGGCTCCGAAGAGTTTCGTCGTATCCGTGGAGCTTCCTCGTATCCGTGGAGCCCTGGGCCTTCAGGCCCAGGGAGAACCCCCACTTCTGGCTTCTGGCTTCAAACTTCTAACTTCGTCGTGCGTCAGCGTCCCTCGTAGCTCACATACGCGAACTTCGTCGAATCGGGCGACCAGGAGTTCACGTTCATCGTGCCTTGTCCGCCCGTGAGCTCGACGACGACTTCGGGCGTGGACGGCGTGACCGTGTCGCCCGGCAACGGGATCATTCGGATCTGGACGGCCTTGTCGCGGTCATTGTGCGTCTCGGTCCCGTGCGGGAACGAGACGAACAACAGGTGTTTGCCGTCGGGCGAGGGGTGCGGGAACCAGTCCTCGCGATCGTCGTTCGTGATCTGCTGCGCGCGCGCGTCGTTCGGCCCCGCGCCGTCGGCCGGCATCCGCCAGATGTTCCAACCACCGCCGCGATCCGAGTTGAAATAGATCCACCTGCCGTCCGGCGAATAATCCGTCCCATCGTCGTACGCCGGGTCTGACGTCAACCGCTCCTGCGGACCGCCGGTCGCGAGCAGGCGGTAGAGGTCGTATTGCTTGCCGTCGCGATTGGCGACGACCGTCAGGTATTTGCCGTCCGGCGACCAGCCATGGAAGTAACTCGGCGTCTCGGAGACGACGAGCCGCGCGTTCGTGCCGTCAGCGTTCGCCACGTATACCTGCGATCCACGCGATGTCGATGACGACGCGGAGAAAGCGAGCTGGCGGCCGTCGGGCGAGAAGTCGTGATCGTTGTTCGCACGGAGCGACGGATCGAGCGCGAGCGCGATCGGCTCGCCGCCGTCGATCGGCACGCGGTACAGTTTGCCGCCGGAGTTCGACAGGAGGAACCGGCCGTCACGTATCCAGTTGGGCGCCTCCCAGATGTCGTCAGCATGATGAATTGCCTTGGACGCGTGCGTGGCGAAGTCGTAGATCTGGATCGTGCTCGCATAGCGAGGCTGCTGCCCGCGCTGGGCGCCGACGGCAGGGCCGGTCAGGACGACGAGCACGGCGGCCGAGGCCGCCAACAGCAACGACGTACGTGTACGTGCGAGCATCTCGTGTCTCCTCGTCATTCACCGCGTGTCATCTTCTTTGCAGTGGCGCGGGGCCCCACCCCCGCGCCTACGGCGCTTCGCCGCCCTCGCTGCGCTCGGGGGCTCGCGGTGTCAACTTTTTTGGTACGCGGCTTCCGATCTTCCCTGTCTCTGCCGTAATCCTTCGCGATCTTCGCGCCTTCGCGTGAGGCTTCGCCGTATCCCCGCCCTGTCGCCTGTCTTGCGAGCGCGCATCATACCGCAACCGCGCCTCGCCCTCTCCCCGCACTTGTCCTCCCCATACTGGACCGCGCGGGACGGATCGCCTATTCTAGCGGCCGTTCACGCTCCATCCTGTCTCCGGCCGATTTTTGACCGTGTGGTCGTTCATCATGCTGATGCTCCGCCGCCGCGCTGCGGCCGCTTCGTTCGTCGCTGCTCTCTCCTGTCTTGCGATCTCGTTCGGCGTCGTCGGCCGGGCCCAGACACCCGTCTATCGCGACGCGTCACGGCCAGTCGCCGACCGCGTGGCCGATCTCGTCTCACGCATGACGCTCGAAGAAAAGGTCGCGCAGCTCGAAGGCATCTGGCAGCGGCGCACGGAGTTCCAGGACGCCACCGGGCACTTCGATCCGGCGAAAGCCGAAGGCCTGCTCGGACACGGCATCGGCGAGATCTCGCGGCCGAGCGAATGGGCCGGCACGCCGACCGGACCGCGGACGCGGTCAGCGCGCGAGGAAGCCGAGTTCACCAATGCCGTCCAGCATTGGGTGATCGAGCACACGCGGCTCGGCATCCCGGTGATGTTTCACGAAGAAGCGGTCCACGGACTGGTCGCGCCTGGCGCGACGGTCTTCCCTGTCCCGATCGGTCTGGCGAGCACGTGGGACCCGGCGCTCCTCGAGCGCGTGATGAGCATCGCCGCCCTTGAGGCGCGCACGCGCGGTGTGCAGGAAGTGCTCGCGCCGATCGTCGACCTGGCGCGCGACCCGCGCTGGGGCCGCTTCGAAGAGACCTACGGCGAAGATCCGTACCTCGTCTCGCGCCTGGGTGTCGCGGCCGTGCGTGGCTATCAGGGCACGAGCCTGCCGCTCGCGCCCGACAAGGTGCTCGCGACGCTCAAGCATTTCGCCGGCCACGGCTCGCACGAAGGCGGCATCAACACGGCACCGAGCCTCATTCCCGAACGCCTGCTGCGGTCCGAGCTGTTCCTGCCGTTCGAGGCGGCCGTCAAGGAAGCCGGCGCGTATGCCGTGATGCCGAGTTACAACGATCTCGACGGCATTCCATCGCACGCGAACGCGTGGCTCTTGAAGGATGTCCTTCGCGGCGAATGGAACTTCCAGGGCGTCGTCGTTTCGGACTACGACGCGATCGCGCAGCTCGCCTCGCGCCATCACGTCGCGGCCGACAAGGCGGACGCGGCGCGGCAGGCGCTCGAAGCGGGCGTCGATATGGAACTGCCGGATCCGGACACCTTCGGCTCGCTCGTCGATCTCGTGAAGAACGGCGTCGTCGCCGAGTCCACCGTGGACACAGCCGTGTCGCACGTGCTCGCGGCAAAGTTCCTGGCCGGACTCTTCGAACATCCATTTGCCGATCCCGATGAGGCCGAGCGCGTGCAGAACACGCCCGAGCATCAGGCTGTCGCGCTCGAAGCCGCGGAGAAGGCGATCGTGCTGCTCGAGAATCGCAACAACACCCTGCCGCTCGATCGATCGAAGATTCACACGCTGGCCGTCATCGGCCCCGACGCCAAGGGGCTGCACCTCGGCGGTTACGCGGGCGATCCCGGCCGCGGCGTCGACGTGCTCACCGGCATCACGACCGCTGCGGGCTCGGGCATCAAGGTCCTCTATTCAGAAGGGGTCCGCATCACGGAGACGCCGCCGAATTGGTCGCAGGATCAAGTGACCTTCGGCGACCCGGTGAAGAATCGCCAGCGGATCCAGGACGCCATCGCCGTCGCGCGCCAGGCGGACGCCATCGTCCTCGTCGTCGGCACGAACGAATCCACGTCGCGCGAGGCGTACTCCGACAGTCACCTGGGCGACGTCGCCGATCTCACGCTCATGAGTCAGCAGCCTGAGCTCGTCGACGCGATGCTCGCGACCGGCAAGCCAGTGATCGGGGTCCTCGTCAACGGCCGGCCGCTGGCCGTGACGCGGCTCGCCGAACACGCGGCCGCCGTGCTCGAGACCTGGTATCTCGGCCAGGAAGGCGGCACCGCGCTCGGCCGCGCGCTCTTTGGCGACGTCAATCCCGGCGGCAAGCTGCCGGCGAGCTTCCCGCGCGAGTCCGGACAGTTGCCCGTCTTCTACAACCGCGCGCCCACGTCGTTCCGGTCGTATCTCGACGTCACGCGCGCGCCGCTCTGGGCGTTCGGCCGCGGTCTCAGCTACACGACGTTCACGCTCTCGACGCCGGTCGTCTCACCCACCACGATCGGCCCCGCGGGCCAGGCCACGGTGACCGTCAACGTGACGAACACAGGCACGCGCGCGGGTGACGAAGTCGTCCAGATGTACGTGCACGACGTCGTCAGCTCCGTCGTACGACCCGTGAAGGAGCTTCGCGGGTTCGAACGTGTGACGCTCGATCCCGGCCAGACCAAGACGGTGACGTTCACGGTCGGCCCGAACGAGCTATCGCTCATCGACCGCCACATGGAACGCGTCGTCGAGCCGGGCCGCTTCGAAATCCTCGTCGGCACGAATTCGGATCAACTGACACCCGCGACGCTCGATGTCGTTGAGCGGTGAAGAGAAGTCAGGAGCCGGAAGCCTCACGCGAAGACGCGAAGATCGCGCAGGGACTTTTGAACTTCGATGACACCGCGAGGCCCCGAACGAAGTGAGGGTGCCGAAGCGCGCAGGCGCAGGGGTGCGGCCCCGGCGCGCTGCAAAGGAGATGACAGGAGTCCCGACGATGCCACGCATCCAACATCCATCCGCCGTCGTGGCGAGCTGCGCGCTCGCGATGGCGACACTCGCCCTCCCGTTCCAGCTTCAGGCGCAGGACGCTGCGCCCGCGTTGAAGGATCTGATGCCGCCGGGCATTCTCATCGGCGCGGCGATCAACCAGCGTCAGAGCGACGGCGTGGATGCGGCTGGCGTGGCGATCGTCACGCGGCAGTTCAATGCGACCACGCCGGAGAATCTCCTCAAGTTTCAACTCGTGCATCCGGCCGCCGACCGTTTCGCGTTCGACGCACAGGATCGCTACGTCGCCTTCGGCGAAGCGCACGGCATGACGGTCATCGGGCACAACCTCGTCTGGCACCAGCAGACGCCGGCCTGGGTGTTCGCGGGTGAGAACGGCGCGCCTGCCGATCGCGACACGCTGCTCGCGCGCATGCGCGAGCACATCACGACCGTCGTCGGCCGCTACCGCGGCCGCATCCACGGCTGGGACGTCGTCAACGAGGCGCTCGCCGAGGACGGCACGCTGCGCGACTCGCCGTGGCGCCGCGGCATCGGCGACGACTACGTCGCGCGCGCGTTCGAGCTCGCGCACGCGGCCGATCCAGACGCCGAGCTCTATTACAACGAGTACAACCTGTGGAAACCCGAGAAGCGGGCCGGCGCGATCCGCCTCGTGCAGGATCTGCGGCGGCAGGGACTGCGCGTCGACGCCATCGGCGTCCAAGGGCACTGGTCGCTCGAGACGCCGACGATGGACGAGATCGAGGCGATCGTCAGGGACCTGCAGGCAGCGGGTATCAAAGCCATGCTGAGCGAGCTCGACATCAACCTGCTGCCGCCGACACCAGATCTCCAGGGGCTGGATGCGGCGGCACGCGCCGAGGCCATCGCGAAGACGAACCCATATGCCAACGGCCTGCCCGACGCCGTTCAGCAGAAACTGGCCGATCGCTACGCCGACATCTTCCGGATGGTGCTGCGTCACCGCGACGAGTTCCGGCGCGTGACGTTCTGGGGCGTGAGCGACGGCGACTCGTGGCTGAACCGCGGCCGGATGAACTACCCGCTGCTGTGGGACCGCCAACACCAGCCCAAACCGGCCTTTGACGCGGTGGTGCGCGTGCTCGAGGGAAGGTGAGACGACCGTGACCGACGGCCAGGATCCGAGGGCGCCGTCGACGTCTCATCCGCAGGGCGGCACACCGCCCTCGCCGCCGGAAAATCGCGCCGCCAGATACTGCGGTCCAGTTTACGGCGACTTGGATGATAATTGGGCCGTGTTCGTGGACGATCGCCAGCCAGCCCCGTCACCGGAGCCACCGCGGACGGAGCGAGAGACCGGCATCACGCGCCGGCCGCCCTTCCGGATCGCCATCGTCGTCGGCTTCGGTCTGACGCTCGGCGTCTGGCTGTTCGCGGGCATGTACTTCGGCCGCCGGCTCGAGCAGCTCGAGCGGCAGGCCACGGCCGTCAGCAGCGAGTACTTGCTGGCGCAACAGCTCCTCGCGGACGCGCGCAATCAGATGTCGCTGAGCACCATGTACGTCCGGGATGCTCTGCTCGATCCGTCGGTGGCCACGCCAGCGGCCATGCGGCCACGCATCGAGTCGGCGCTCAATCTCGCGCGGCAGGATCTCACCGAGTACCGTCCCATTCGCCCGGCCGGTCCTGACGCCGAACGCGCCGAACGCCTGCGCCGGCAGATCGGCGATCTCCAGCAGACGACGGCGGATCTACTGGCCAACAACAGCGCGGACTGGCGGACGCGCGCGGGGCGCATCCTGCGCGAGCGCCTGATGCCCAAGCGGATCGAGGCGATGAACGTCGTCAACGAGCTCGGCGCGCTCAACCGCGCCGCGTTCGTCGATCATCAGGCCGAAGTCAACGCCATCTACCGGGCGACGCAGCAGCGCGTCTGGCTCGTGCTCGGCGCGGCGCTCGCGGCCAGTCTTGGAATCGGACTGCTCGCGGCGGTGTACGCGGGACGACTGGAGCGGCGCGTCCGCGAGCAGCGCGTACGGGATGTCAACATGCGCGCCGATCTGCAACGGCTGTCGGCGAAGCTCATCCGTGTGCAGGAACAGGAACGCCGCGCGCTCGCGCGCGAACTACACGATGAAATCGGCCAGATGCTCACGGCGGTCAAGGTCGAACTGGCCGTCGCCCAGCGCGCGATTGACGACCATGGCGGACCGGTCGACGTGCTCGATGATGCGCGGCCCATCGTCGATCGCGCGCTCATTTCGGTGCGCGATCTTTCGCACCTGCTGCACCCGGCCGTGCTCGACGATCTCGGCCTGCGCGTGGCGACCGAGCGGTACCTCAGGAGCTTTCAGAAGCGCCATGGCCTCACGGTGGATTTCGTGGCCGAGGGCTCGGACGGCCGGCTCGCCCCCGACATCGAGATCGCGGCGTACCGGATCGTGCAGGAAGCCATGACGAACGTCGCCAAGCATGCGCGCGCGGGGTCGTGCCGTGTCGCGCTCATCCGTCGCGGGACGCGGCTCCTGGTGTCGATCCGCGACGACGGCGTGGGATTCAATGTGGCCGGCACGGGACGCTTCTCGACCGGCAGCGGCCTCGGCCTGGTCAGCATGCGCGAGCGTGCCGCACAGACGGGTGGCGCGATGCACGTGACGAGCCGGCCGGGGTACGGCACCGAGATCATGGCGGAGCTGCCGGCACGCGAATCGTTCGCGGCAGAGGCGGCTGAGACGGCCACGCCACCGCGATTTGCGGAGCCGGCTCCCCTCGTCGTGCAACCCGCACACGAGGAGTTGGCGTGACCGATGCGGCGGGATGACAGGCTCCACGCCGATGAGGAGCCGCGAGCGCG